>NZ_WPCB01000077.1:0-10215 GCF_009741785.1 Haloarcula sp. CBA1122 | reverse complement strand
CCGCTGCGTGGCCATCTGCTCACTCCCCGTTGTACACTGCCACGTCGAACTCGCCAGCCGACCCCGCGACGCCGGCCGAACAGACGGCGTGCTCGTACTCGTGGTCGTACACCTCGCGGGCCACCTCGCTGGCGTCGGTCGCGGCCAGGTCGAACGCCGTCGGACTGTCCTCCTCGTAGGTCGCCACCAGCGTCGGCTCGGTGACTTCCTCGACCAGCAGCGCGTCCCGGCGGACGGTCCCGATGACCGCCCCCGGCCCGTCGGCGTTGGTCGTCGGGTCCGCCCCGTCGACGCCGACGATGCCGGCGACCCGCGGCGTGTCGTAGTCGTCCTTCTCGAAGTCGAGCGAGAGGAGCGGCTCCGCGATAGCGTCCCGTGCCGGATAGCCGAGTTCGAGCTTTTCGGCGATTGGGTCGACGTGAGAACCGTTCCCGATGACCGCGCCGCGCTCGGTGACGCGGACGCCGTTGTAGGAGATGTAGGGGTTGTCCGTCTCCGGCGCGTCTGGCGTCGGCTCGACGGTCACTGTCCCGTCGCGCTGGACTGCCTGGCGGTTGGGGAACGAGCGCGAGGAGACACGGTACGCACCGACCTCGGGACTGACGACGACAAATCGTCCAACGTACATACGCGAGTGTGCACAGCACCCCGAAAAAGCGCTGTCGATGTCTTGCCGTCTAGCGTAGGCATGACGCTATTGTTCTCCTGGCGGTGTTGTGTGGGCTGCTGACACGCTTCATGTCCGACCGAATCGCGCAACGCTTACAAAGGGGCACCCGATACTGTAGAGTGCACACAGTCCATTGGGGTAGAGGCCAATCCTGAAGCCTTCTGGGGGCTTCGACCCTGGTTCGAATCCAGGATGGACTATTTCTGTGGCGAGCAAACTCGCGAGCCGCGAAATCGTAATTACTGATTCGAACCCCGCCAGTCGCGCACAGCGAAGCGAGCACGTCTGGTTCTGGTTCGAATCCAGGATGGACTATTCTTGTCGCGAACAACCCGTGAGCGACAGCGTCGTGATTAGTGGACTCGAGTCTTCCACTGGTTCGAACTCATGTGGGACGGGCTTGACACACATCTGGCAAGCGCCGGCTTGCCCGTGGCTACTTGTAGCTTCCTGCCAGAGAGAACATATGGCACCGACGCACGTCCTCGTCCCGCTGGACGGCTCACCGCTGGCTGACGAGGCGCTGACGTACGCGCTGGAGACGTTCGACTGTCGGATTACGGTCCTGAACGTCGTCGCGCCGCTCGATACCGGGATGAGCGAAGGCGGGATGCTCGAACCGGACGAGGACCGCCGGGCGGCGGCCGACGAGCGGGCCGCGAATCTCGTCGACCGGGCGTCACAGCAGGCCAACGAAGTCGGCCGGCAGGTCGAGACAGCCGTCGAGACCGGTGATCCAGCCGAAACGATTCTGGACTACGTCGAGGAGGTCGACGTGGACCAGGTAGTGATGGGTGGTCACAGCGAGACGCGAAACGAGATCGCCAGGCGGTTGCTCGGGACCGTTGCGACGGCGGTCGTCAGCGAAGCCCCGGTGACGGTGACGGTCGTCCGGTAGTCGTCGACCCGGACAGCACGCGGGACCGTCTCAGGCCTGGCTGCCGAGGGCCGCTTCCAGAACCTGATACACGCCGTAGCCGAGCACGACGCTGGTGACGAGTGTGATGAGCCAGAACCCGACAGTCACGCCAATTTTCCGGCGCGAGACGCCGGCGGAGCCGCCAGCCAGGCCGCCGCCGATGACCCCGGAGATGATGATGTTGTTGAACGAGATGGGGATGCCCAGCGCGATGGCGGCCTGTGCGATGATGAACCCGGGAACCAGTGCGGCGATTGAGCGCCGGACGCCCAGCTGTGCGTACTCGCGGGAGGTCGCCTGTAGCAGGCGAGGCGCGCCCATCCACGCCCCGCCGAGGATGCCCACCGCACCGAGTGCCAGCAACACGAACCCGGGCAGGCCGAGTTCGGTGCCGTAGAGGTTCTCCAGCGGGCCGGTCGCGAGGCCGACCTGACTGCCGCCACTGGAGAAGGCGACGACGCTGCCGAGAACGACGAGAAAGGTCTTGATGCCCTTGTCGACGGAGGCCTGGGTCTGCCGGCGGATGTAGTAGAAGCTCCCGGCGGCGACCAGTAGCGTCGCGGCGACAGCCGCGATATCCGTTCCAGCGACCATCGCGGCGAAGCCGGCCAGCGAGCCCTGGTCGGTGCCGGTCGGCGACGGGATGATGCTCAACTGGACGTTGGCGACGATACCGCCGACGACGCCGGCGAGTAACGGGACGCCGACCGTCTCGGGGATGTCGTCCCGGCGCAACACGGTCGCGGTGAGATAGGCCAGGCTCCCCGACACTGGCGGGACGAGCAGCCAGAACGTGATGATGCGGCGGTAGGTGTCGAAGACCGGCTGACCGCCCAGCGAGAGCCCGACGCCGACCATCGCGCCCGTCGTCGCGAACGCCGCTGGAACGGGGTAGCCCGAGTAGATCCCGAACGCCATGAACCCCGTCGCGGTCAACAGGCCGGCAATGGCTGCGAGCGATGTGATGGCGACACCGTCGATGAGGCCGGCTCCGACTGTCTCGGAGATACTCCCACCCTGGGTCAGTGCGCCCAGCGCGGCGAGGATGCCGATCATGAAGGCGGCGCGCATCGTCGAAATGGCGTTCGCGCCGATAGCCGGGGCGAAGGGCGGTGAGTTGCTGTTCGCACCGAGTGTCCAGGCCGTCACCAGCCCGGTGAGCGTCGCGAGGGCGACCAGCGCCCCGAAGACGACGGTAGTCACCGCGTGCTGGGCCCCGTCAGGGCCTGCCAGTTGCTGCTGTGTGAACGCGACCAGATTGTCATTGCCAGCCGTTCACACCCAGTACATAAAATGTCCGCGGCGTCGGTATCGACAGCCGATCGGCCCGCCTTGCCATGATTTGTCGCCGATGTGGCTAATGTGCGACACCGAAGTCTTTAACGCCTATCGACACCGCTGGTGGGACATGTCACAGCGGAGACGCACGTTCATCAGTAGTGTTGGTACCGCAACTGCAATCGGGTTAGCCGGATGCCTCGGTGGCGATGGCGGGGACGGTGACGGAGGCGACGGCGGGGACACCGACAGCGACGGCGGGGACGGCGGCGACAGCGGCCCGGCCGCTCGTGTCGGAATGGTGTACGCGACGGGCGGGCTCGGTGACGGGTCGTTCAACGACCAGGCTCAGACCGGCGCTATCCGAGCGGCAGACGAGCTGAGTATCGAATACGACGAGTCTCAGCCGGAAGCGGTACAAGACTTCGGCAGCCTCCAGCAGCAGTACGCGCAGTCCTCGAACCCGGACTACGACCTCGTCTGCTGTATCGGCTTCCTGCAGGCGGACGCCCTTACAGAAACCGCCGAACAATACCCGGACCAGAACTTCATGATCGTCGACTCCGTCGTCGAGGCGGACAACGTCGGCTCGTACGTGTTCGGTGAGCATCAGGGCTCGTTCCTCATCGGACTGATGGCCGCGAAGCTGACCAGCCAGGACTTCTCGGCTGGAGCCGGATCCACGCAGGGTGACTCCGCGAGCGTCGGTTTCGTCGGCGGCGTCGAGGGTGACCTCATCGGTCGCTTCGAGGCCGGCTACAAAGCCGGCGTCAAGCACGCGGAGGAGGACGTCGAGGTACAGTCGGCCTACGTCGGCGACTTCAACGACCCTTCCGGCGGACAGGAGGCGGCCCTCTCGATGTACGAATCCGGCGCGGACATCGTCTTCCACGCGGCCGGCAACACCGGAACCGGCGTGTTCCGTGCGGCGCAGGAGGCGGGGCGCTTCGCAGTCGGCGTCGACCGCGATCAGTCAGTCACGAAAGAGAACTTCAGTGACGTCATCCTCGCGAGTATGGTCAAACGCGTCGACAACGCGGTGTACACGTCGGTCGAATCCGTCGTCAACGACAACTTCGAGGGCGGTGCCGTGAACACGCTCGGTCTCGAACAGAACGGTGTCGAAGCGGTGTACGGCCAGCAGCTCGGCTCGGAGATCCCACAGGGCGTCAAAGACGAGGTGTCCGAGGTCCGCCAGAGTATCATCGACGGCGACATCAGCGTTCCGACTGACCCCGACAACGCCTGAGACGGATCGTTAAAGCGATTTGCCGATCTGTTCCGCCCCCGCGGTCGGAATTATCCGAAAATAATATACAACAATCCGTCCGAGTCACCGTGGCCACACACGCGGTTGCCGCATATTTTTGCCAGACATGTGGAACCGTGAAGTTAAAACAACGGGAAGGTAACGGCTCAGAGTATGGAACAGGCCGTCCACCTCGATGGTATTACAAAGCGGTTTCCGGGGGTAGTCGCGAATGACGACGTCGATCTGGCGGTTGAGAAGGGGACGGTTCACGCACTGCTCGGCGAGAACGGTGCGGGAAAAACCACCCTGATGAACGTCCTCTACGGGCTCTACCAGCCCACCGAGGGGACGGTCAACGTGCACGGCGAGACACAGCAGTTCGACTCGCCGCGCGACGCCATCGACGAGGGTGTCGGTATGATCCACCAGCACTTCATGCTGGTCGATCCGATGACCGTCACCGAAAACATCACGCTTGGGAACGAGCCCCGCAAGTGGCTTGGACTCACGGTTGACAGCGAACAGTCCCGAGAACAGGTCCGTGAACTGTCCGAGCGATACGGGTTCGACGTGGACCCCGACGCCCGCATCGAAGACGTCGGCGTCGGCGTCCAGCAGCGCGTCGAGATCCTCAAAGCGCTCTACCGCGGCGCAGACGTCCTGATTCTGGACGAACCGACGGCAGTACTCACGCCACAGGAAGTCGAGGACCTCTTTCGCGTGCTCGAAGAGCTGACCGACCAGGGCAAGACGATTATCTTCATCACGCACAAGCTCGGCGAGGCGATGGAGGCTGCCGACGAAATCACCGTCCTGCGCGAGGGGAAAAACGTCGGGACGGTGCCCGCCGACGATATTACTCGGGAGGAACTGGCCGAGATGATGGTCGGCCGAGAGGTGCTGCTGGATCTCGACCGGGAGCCCGCCGAGCCGGGCCGGTCTATTCTTGCGGTTTCGGACCTCGTCGTGGAGGACGACCGGGGTGTCCGCGCAGTCGACGGGATTTCGCTCGAGGTCCGGGCCGGCGAGGTACTCGGTATCGCCGGCGTCGACGGGAACGGCCAGTCGGAACTGGTCGAGGCAATTACCGGGCTCCAAATGCCTGACGAGGGGACGATTACCTACGACGGCGTCGACCGGACCACCGACAGCCGCCGGGAGCGCATCGAGGCCGGGCTGGCCTACATCCCGGAAGACCGACAGGAGCGGGGACTGGTGATGGACTTCGACCTCGTCGAGAACGGCCTGCTGGGGAGCCAGCACGCGGCCGACTACACCTCGAAGGGGCGCATCGACTGGAACCACACGCGCGACCACGCGGAGGAGATAATCGAAGAGTACGACGTTCGGCCGCCGGATGCCAACGCCCACGCCAAGTCCCTCTCCGGCGGGAACCAGCAGAAGTTCGTCGTCGGCCGGGAGTTCGCCCGGGACCCGCGTCTCGTCGTCGCCTCCCACCCCACCCGCGGCGTGGACGTAGGGTCGATGGAGTTCATCCACGATCAGATCAACGCGCTCCGCGAAGCGGGCCGGGCCGTGTTGCTCATCTCCTCGAACCTCGACGAGGTCCAGTCGCTCTCGGACCGTCTCGCCGTCGTCTACGAGGGCGAGATCGTCGACATCGTCGACCCCGAGCGCGTGACCGAGGAACAGCTCGGACTGCTGATGGCCGGGCAGCAACCTGACGCCGTCCCGACCATTGCGGCGAACGAGGAGGGTCACCAATGAGCGACGACGGCCCGTCGCGGAACGGCGACGACCCGCCGGCACCGGCCTCGGACGACCGGTGGTCACAGTACCGGCAGCGACTCATCAGGCTGGGCCAGACCTCCGTCGGCGAGCGGATTCTCATCGCCGTCTCGGCGCTGTTGCTCTCTCTCGTCGTCGGGACGGTCATCGTCACCGCTGCGGGACTGATGGCGACGTGTCGGTCGCCGGTACTTTCCTTTGGTTCCACGACGCTGTGCTACGACCCGTTCTACGTGTTCAACCGCCTGTTCCTCGGCGCACTGGGCGACCCCTTCACGGGCGGCTGGTCGCCGCTGAACGCGCAGTTCGCGGCGACGCTTCGGGAGACGACGATTCTGGTGTTCACCGGACTCTCGGTCGCCTTAGCCTTCCGTGCGGGCATCTTCAACATCGGGACGCAGGGCCAGCTCATCATCGGCGCGCTGGCGGCCGCACTGACGGTGTTGTGGGCCGGCTCGCTGGTCTCCGGAACAATCGCCCTCGTTCTGTTCATCCCGCTCGGGCTGCTCGCCGGCGCAATCGGTGGCGGCCTCTACGGTGCGATACCCGGCGCGTTGAAAGCTTACGCCGACGCGAACGAGGTAATTACCACTATCATGCTCAACTTCGTCGCTGTCCGGGTCTCGCTGTATCTCGTCCGGAACCACTTCGCCGACCCGACGAGCCAGGCGACACAGACCCGAACACTGCCCGTCGAGGGGCAGTTCCCCTCGATCCTGTTCGACCCGCGGACGGACTTCTCGCTGCTCGCGCTCCTGATTGCGCTCCTGTTCGTCGGCGGCGTCTACTACCTGCTCGAACACACGGCCTTCGGCTACGACCTGCGGACCGCCGGCATCCAGCCCGCGGCCGCGGAGTACGGCGGTGTCGACTCCGCACGGACCATCCTGACGTCGCTGACGCTGTCCGGTGCACTCGGTGGTATCGGCGGGGCCGTGTTCGTGATGATGACGCTCGGGAAGTTCCAGACTGGCATCCCGAGCTACGGCTTCGACGGGATCACCGTCTCCATCCTCGCCGGCAACAACCCCATCGGGGCCGTCTTCGCCGCGCTCCTGTTCGGCGTCCTCAAGTCCGGTTCGAACGTGGTGGCGTTCGCGACTAACGTGCCGCCACAGCTGGTCGGTGTCCTGCGCGGGCTCATCATCCTGTTCGTCGCGATGCCGGAGTTCTTCCGTATCATCGGTCGGCGGCTCGCAAGGGGACAGCGCGACAGACAGGCCACCGCGACCGCGGGAGGTGGTGCCGATGACTAACGACAGCGCCATGGAGCGACTCTCGTCGATGTCAGGCCGGCTGTTCATCGCCGCCGCGGCGTTCCTCCTACTGGCCGTCCTCGCCGGATTCGGCCTCCTTGCGCCGGCGTCGACGCCCGGTCAGATATTCTGGGTACTGGCCTCGAAATCGACGCTGTCCTCGACGCTACGGCTCTCGGTCCCGATCGTGCTGGCCGCGCTTGGCGGCATCTTCGCCGAGAAGAGCGGCATCATCAACATCGGGCTCGAAGGCCTGCTCATCATCTCGGCCTTCGCAGCTATCTTCGGGGCCGACGCCACCGGGTCGCTGTGGCTCGGGTTCCTCATCGGCATCGTCGCGTCGACGCTGCTCGCTGCCGTGTTCGCCGTCGTCTGTATCGAGTTCCGCGCCGACCAGATCATCGCCGGCCTGGCCGTCTGGCTCATCGCGCTCGGCCTCGCGCCGTTCGCCTCGCAGGTGTTCTACGGCGGGCCGAACACCAGCAACGTCGGCACCTTCGATACGATAACAGTCCCGGCGCTGGCCGACATCCCGTTCTTCGGCGCGCTGTTCGACGCCTCGCCCGCGGTGTACATCATGTTCCTCGCCGTGGCGGCGTCGTGGTACGTGCTGAACCGCACCACCTTCGGCCGCTGGGTCCGGGCCGCCGGCGAGAACCCGAAGGCGCTGGACACCGCCGGCGTCGACGTGTCCCGCGTCCGCTACGCAGCCGTCCTCCTCTCCGGCGTCCTCTCGGGGATGGGCGGGGCCGCGCTGGCCATCAACATCGGCCAGTTCACCGGCAACGGCCCGACGATGGTCAACGGCAAGGGGTTCATCGCCATCGTCGCCTATCTGTTCGGCAACTACAACCCGGTCGGCGCGCTGCTGTCGACGACGCTGTTTGCCGGCCTCGACGCCGTCCAGTTGCGCCTCCAGACAGCCGATGTCATCGCCGTCCCCGATTCACTGGTCCAGGCCATTCCGTTCGTCGCCGTCATCGTCGTCCTCGCCTTGGTGGGCAAAACCCGCCTGCCAGAAGCCGCTGGCGAGCACTACGAGTCCGGCGAGGAATGAGCTAGACACAACCTTCTCTGGACTTGTTTCTGCCCGCAGCAGTTGATCAAATGCGAACAGCCAGAAAGCCCCCGCACTATCGACTCCCGCGGCTTGCTGCGCCCTTCACTCACTGCGTTCGCGCCAGTGCTTGCTGCGCCGGGGTTCGCCGATGGTGCGGCCCCTTTCAGTCCCGCCCAGCGTGGATTGGCCAACCGGCTATGGGTGGGGATGAAAGGGGCGAGGCGCTGGGCGTTCGAGATCGTCCGAAAATCTTCGATTTTCGGGATGATGAGAGAGCTCTGCTCTCTCGGACCACGACACAAGCACCGCAACGAAGTGAGGAGCGAGGGACCTGCGGTCCCTCGGAACGTGCGAACGGCGTTCCGCGCCGTGAGCAGAGAGCGCAGCGAGCCGCAGGAGCCCAGCGCCTCGGGACTTTCTGGTAGCCACTGGAAGAGAATAGTCCAATCCTAGCCGAACACTCATGTGCGCGGCAGGCACAGGACGAGGTAGCAAATGTCGCGCCGATATGACCACGCCCGGGTTCAAGAGTACTGGCAGCAGGCTTGGGAGCGAGACGGAGTGTTTGAATGCCCCACTGACGCCGAGGACCCGACGTACGTGCTGGGGATGTTCCCTTATACCTCTGGCTCGTTGCATATGGGGCACATCCGGAACTACGCTATCACGGACGCGTATGCTCGGTACCGGCGGATGGCCGGCGACGACGTGCTTCACCCGATGGGGTGGGACGCGTTCGGCCTGCCGGCGGAGAACGCGGCCTACGAGCGGGACACGGACCCCGAGTCCTGGACTCGGACGTGTATCGACCAGATGAAAGCCGACCTCCGGGAGATGGGCTTTGGCTACGACTGGTCCCGGGAAGTCACCACCTGTGACCCCGAGTACTACCAGTGGAACCAGTGGCTGTTCACCCAGTTCTACGACGAGGGACTGGTCGACTACGGCGCGGCGACGGTGAACTGGTGTCCGGACTGTGAGACAGTGCTTGCTGACGCACAGGTCGAGACGCCGCCGGAAGCGGACGAAGGCGAGACGACCGCCGGCACTGGCCACAGCCACACCCACGCTGGCGGTGTCTGCTGGCGCTGCGGGACCGGCGTCGAGCAGCGCGACCTCGACCAGTGGTTCTTCGCCATCACCGACTACGCCGAGGAGCTGTATCGCGGGTTGGACGACCTGGAGGGGTGGCCCGACGGCGTGCGGGACAGCCAGCGCAACTGGATCGGCCGTCAGGAGGGCGCACGCGTCGCCTTTTCGGTCGACCACGACGACCACGACACTGTCGAGGCGTTCACGACGCGACTCGACACGGCGTACGGCGCGACGTATCTGGCGCTGTCGCCGGGCCACGACCTCGCGCGAGCGCTGGCCGAGACGGACGACGCCGTCGCCGACTACGTGGAATCAGTGGCGAGCACGGATGACGCCGGGATGAGCGGCGTCGAGACGGACCTCACCGCGACCCACCCCTACACCGGCGAGGAACTGCCGGTGTACGTCGCGGCGTACGTGCTGGACGACGTGGGTACGGGCACGGTGATGGGCGTCCCCGCTCACAACGAGCAGGACCACGCCTTCGCCGACGAACACGACCTGCCCGTCGAGCAGGCTGTCGAACCGGTCGACGGAAGCGGAACGGACCTCCCGCACGCGCCGTACACCGGTGACGGGATGCTCACGGACAGCGGCGAGTACGACGGTCTCGCCAGTTCCGCCGCCCGCGAGCGCCTGTGCCAACACGAGGCCGCCGAGTCCGCAGTGACCTACCGCCTGCGGGACTGGCTCATCTCCCGCCAGCGCTACTGGGGGACGCCGATTCCCATCGTTCACTGCGACGACTGCGGCCACGTCCCGGTTCCGGAAGACGACCTGCCGGTGGAACTGCCCGACTACGTCCAGACGACCGGCAATCCCCTCGATGCGGCTGAGGAGTGGAAGCAGACGACGTGTCCCGACTGCGGGGCCGACGCGGTGCGAGAGACGGACACGATGGACACGTTCGTCGACTCCTCGTGGTACTTCCTGCGA
>NZ_WPCB01000005.1:0-130070 GCF_009741785.1 Haloarcula sp. CBA1122 | reverse complement strand
GTTCCAGCGGCTTCCGGAACCGACAGTTCAGGTGGACCGGCCCCGGGTCGGCGCCGGTGCTCTCTGCGAGCGCGCGGGCCGCCGTGGTCCGAAGCATTCGCACCTTCCGCGGCTCGGCCTCGGGCTCGGGCATATCCCGGTACCAGCGCACGGCGTCGCCGTACAGTTTCTCCTGGTCGACGGTCTGGTTTGCTCCGCTGTCGATGAGTTCCGGCGGTCGGTCCGCCGTCAGCAAGAGTAGTGGAACGCCTGACTGGTTCGCTTCGATGACCGCCGGGTGGTAGTTCGCCGCGGCAGTGCCGGAGGTACAGACCAGCGGCGTCGGCTCACCCGTCCGGCGGGCGCGACCCAGCGCGAAGAAGGCCGCCGAGCGCTCGTCGAGGTGGGAGAACACTTCGATGTCGGGGTGCTCGGCGAATGCCACCGTCAGCGGCGTCGAGCGACTGCCGGGCGAGAGACACACCGCGTCGACGCCACCCGCGGCGAGTTCGGAAACGAGCGTCTCCGCCCACAGCGTGTTGACGTTCGGGGCGGTCATTCTAGTTCGTCGAGTATCGGCCGGTATTTGAGCTGGACCTCGTCCCACTCGCGGTCGGGGTCGCTGTCCGCGACGATGCCCGCGCCTGCAAAGAGCGTCGCCTCGCGCTCCGTGGCGACAGCCGAGCGGATGCCGACGGCAAAGGTCCCGTTGCCGGCGGCGTCGACCCAGCCTATCGGCGCGGCGTACCAGCCGCGGTCGAACGCCTCCGTCTCGCGGATAGTCCGCAGCGCCGCGTCCGGCGGCAGTCCGCCCACGGCCGGCGTCGGGTGAAGTGCCTCGACCAGCGAGAGGACGTGCTCGTCGTCGTCGAGTTCGGCCGTTATCGACGTGCGGAGGTGCTGGACCGTGGCGAGCCGGCGGACGGTCCGGTCGCCGATGCGGACCGTCGAGGCGAACGGTTTCAGCTGGTCCCGTATCGCGTCGGCGACGAGCTTCTGTTCGTGACGGTCCTTCTCGCTGTCGAGGAGTTCGGCGGCGAGCCACTCGTCCTCGGCGGGTGTGTCGCCCCGTCCCGTTGAACCGGCCAGCGCCTCCGTCCGGACGGTTCGCCCGCGAACTGAGACCAGCCGCTCCGGCGTGGCTCCGAAGAAGGTGCCGCCGGAGTCGGGCGACAACATGAACCGGTAGCAGTCCGGGTACGTCTTCGACAACCGGGCCATCACGTCCGGGACCGATAGCTCCGCGTCCAGTGTGGCGCTGAGACTCTGGGCGAGCACGACCTTCTGGAGCTCGCCCCGGTCGATACTCTCTGTGGCGGCCGCCACCTGCTCGCGCCAGCCGTCCTGTGTTGGCGTGCGCTTCCGGTGTGAGATTCCCGGCGGTGTACCCGGATTGCGCTCGGAGTCTGCGACCAGTCGGTCGCGCCATTCCTCCAGTAGCGCCTCCGCTTCGGTCGCGGCCTCAGGTCCTGTCGCGACCGTTGTGAGCCAGGCATCGTCGTCCCTTCTGGTTACCTGTATTTCGGGGAGGAAAAACGCCGCACTGGGGAACCCATCCCAGGGAGAGTCCTCCCCTTCGTGCGTTCCGTTGTGGAAAGCGAACCCACCGAATGCTCGCGGCCGAGCGATGCTCGGGAGGCTGTCGGGCACTGAGCAGTCATCGAACAGTGCTTCGACCGCTGTCCTCACGTCGTCGAACCGCGACTGCCCGTCGGCAGTCACAGTCGCCGCGCTCCCGCGGGCCGCGATTGACTCTGTACCGGCCGCCCAGAAGAACCGGGGGCGAGCGTCCGTTTCCAGTACCGCCCGCACCGGTGCATCGTCGAGGCGACACCCGCGTGCGACGACCGTTGTCTCACCAACCGTCGTCTCGTCACCACGCAGTGGTTCCATCAGCAATGCCTTAGGATTGCGTACCTTTGAGCCTAACTATACGCTCGATTCTGCGTAGTCGGAATCAATCGGACGGACACGGTGGAACTGTCGATTTCACGCCGTTCTGGCCCGCCACGTACTCTGCCGGCTATTGGTTCAGATTCGCGGAAATTAATCTCTGAGTTTACGAATTTCCTCTCACGGTTCTACAATTGTAATTCTGCAATCTGCGAACACACCCCCGTCAGGTTTAAATAGGGCATAGTCGAAGCCCCCTATGTTGCGATGCCTAAGGTAGAGATCAATATCCCGGAACACCTGGAGATGCAGATCGCGCAGCTCGTCGAGAAAGGCGAGTTCCTCAACCGCGAGGAAGCCATCGAGGACCTCCTGTCGACCGGGCTCAAGGCGTACAAAACCTCCGGACCACAGGACGAAGACGAGGAGCCAGGGTTCGAAGAAGACGGCATGATGGGCCACGACGACGAGTACGTCTTCTGAAAATACGGGCGTGAGCGTCTGGTATCCCTTCTCAAGCAATTCTTATGGACGTGCCACCGCATACTGTAGCTATGCACAAAGACGAGCTTCTCGAGCTACACGAGCAGATGGTGACGATCATGGAGTACTTCCGCGACGACATGGACTCGGTCGATCCGGACCTGTTCGACGCGTATCAGGAACTCGACGTGCGGCCATCGGACGTACACAAGTCAAAAAGCGAGCACAAACACGCCGTGTTCGTGCTCGGGAACTCCCTGGCGACGGCGATGAGCGAAGACGAGTTCTCGGACGCGGGCCGGGTCAGCAAGCGAATGAAGGAACTGGCCGAGGACGCCGAGCGGAAACTGTAAGCACGACGCTATCGAGTCGCAGTCTCTCTCGTCTTTATTTCGGCTGTCTTCTCCCGCTTGGCTACGATTGCTCCCCGTCGAGTTCGGTGAACAGCTCCGGGTCCGTCTTGAATTTCAGGACGTTGTGGACGACTGAGTTCCGGATGTTCTGAATCACGTCGCCGTGGTCCTTGTAGAAGTCGTGTATCCAGCGGGATTCGGCCGTCCGACTCGGGAACATCATCACTGACTTCCACTGATATTCGCCGTCGGAGAGGAAGTAAAACAGCGTGTGTCGGTCGTTGCGGATGGCGACCATCGCGTCGTGCCAGGAGTCGGCGAAATGCTCGGGGTTGAACTTGAACTCGAACAGCGCGAAATTGAACAGTTCCTCGTTCGGGACGATTGTCTCCCGGAAGACGCCCGCGTCACGCATCTCCCGGATCGATTCGCTGACCGTCACATGGGACACGTCGATGCCGTACTCGGACTCCAGCAAGTCCGCAAGCTCGCGGGACGACCGCTGTGGGTCCGCCGAGAGTTCGCGCAGAATGTACATGTCCCGCTCGCTGAACTCCCAGTCCGGGGGGTCGTCGGTCATGCTACAGTCGCCCTCCACTTGTGGGTGAAAGAGCGGGTAGTCGTGGTTCCGGTCGATGCTCGGTCCGGTGTGAGATGGATCGTAGCTGGCATCTGTCTTTCCGGTGGTGGCCGGGTGGACCAGTCCTGACGCTGGTCACAGCAATCAGTTTACTGACCCGTGAACTCCGGGTCACGTTTCTCGACGAACGCGGTTGCGCCCTCCTCGTGGTCGTCGGTCGTGAAAGCGACGCCCTGTGCGGTGGCTTCGTTTTCGAGTGCCTGTTCCAGCGAACTGTCCAGACTCCGGTTGACCAGCCGCTTGGCGTGGCCGAGCGCGACCGTCGGTCCAGCGGCGATGTCCGTGACGAGTTCCGAAAACTCCGATTCGAACGTCTCCGCGTCGAACACCCGGGTAAACAGCCCGAGTTTTCCGGCCACCTCGGCGTCCAGCAGTTCGCCGGTAAACAGCAGTTCCTTGGCCTTGTTCGGGCCGACGATTCGCGGAAGGAAATAGGAGACGCCGGAGTCACTCGCCAGTCCGACCTGGCGGAAGCCGAAGCCGATCTGGCCGGCAGTGCTCGCGACCTGTATATCACAGGCCAGCGCGAGACCGGCACCGGCACCGAAGGCGGGGCCGTCGATTTTTGCGACGACCGGGAGGGGGCAGCTGTGGACGGTCCGGATCGCTTCGTGGAGCGACGAGACCACCAGTTCGACTTGTGCGGCCGGTGGTCGGTCGTGCTTCACTCCCTGTAGCATTGCATTGATGTCCCCGCCGGCACAGAACGCCGGTCCCGCGCCCTCCAGTACGACACACCGGGCGTCGCTGTCGGTCACCGATTCGAACTGGGCAGTGAGTGCTTCAGCCAACTCCGCCGACAGAGCGTTTCGCGACTCCGGCTGGTTCAGCGTCACTGTGGCAATCCCGTCGTCGACAGACAGCGTCACTGTCGCATCTTCCATGTGGTGGCTCTCGACCGGCGGAAAGATAACAGTGGTGTCCGTCAGCGCCTGCCAGACCAACATCGTTGGGCAGTACCTTTTGCCCGGGCTAGTCCGTGTACTAGGTATGCGCCTGCACTGGCATCGCCGTGACCTCCGGGCGACGGACAACGCCGGCCTCGCCGCGGCGGCCCCGTCCGACCCCGTTGTCCCGGTGTTCGTCTTCGACAGGGCCGTTCTTGACCACGCCGGCCCGCCCCGGGTCGCGTTCATGTTGGACGCGCTCGACAGTTTGCGCGAGTGGTACCGCGACCGCGGCAGTGACCTCGTCGTCGCCGAAGGCGACCCCACGGCCGTCCTGCCGGACCTCGCAGCCGAGTACGGCGCAGAGAAAGTCACCTGGGGCAAAGACTACTCCGGGCTCGCACGAGAGCGCGACGCAGTGGTCCGGCAAGCGCTCGACGACGCCGACGTGGCCCGCGAGGCCGTCCAGAACGCTGTGTTGCACGAACCGGGCGAGATTACGACGAACGACGGCGACCCCTACAGCGTCTTCACCTACTTCGGCCGGAAGTGGCACGACCGAGAGAAAGCGACTCCCTACGAACCCCCGCAAGCCGACGAACTGGCTGATGTCGACGGCGACGCGCTCCCGACACTGGCCGACCTCGGCTTCGATGAGCCAGAGGCGGACGTGCCTGCGGCGGGGACCGACGAAGCGCGGGCCCTGCTCGATGACTTCCTCGCGGAGAACGTCTACGAGTACGAGGAGCGCCGGGACTTCCCGGCCGACGAGTGCACCTCGCGGCTCTCGGCTCACCTGAAATTCGGGACCATCGGCATCCGCGAAGTGTACGACCGCACCGAGGACGCCAAAGAGGGGACCGGCGGCGACCGCCGCGAGTCCGTGCGTGAGTTCCAGTCCCAGCTGGCCTGGCGGGAGTTCTACACGCAGGTGCTGTTTGCCCATCCCCACGTCGTCAGTTCGAACTACAAGTCCTACGAGAACCCAATCGAGTGGGAGAACGACGAGGAACTGTTGCAAGCCTGGAAGGACGGCGAGACGGGCTATCCCATCGTCGATGCCGGGATGCGACAGCTCCGGGAAGAGGCGTACATGCACAACCGCGTCCGGATGATCGTCGCCTCCTTCCTCACCAAGGACCTGCTCATCGACTGGCGGCACGGCTACGAGTGGTTCCGGGAGAAACTGGTCGACCACGACACGGCCAACGACAACGGCGGCTGGCAGTGGGCGGCCTCCACAGGGACCGACGCTCAGCCCTACTTCCGTATTTTCAATCCGATGACACAGGGCGAAGACTACGACCCGGACGCCGAGTACATCAAGGAGTACGTCCCGGAACTGCGGGATGCCGCGCCAGAAGTTATCCACGACTGGAACGACTGCTCGCTCACGCAGCGGCGCAATGCCGCGCCGGAGTATCCGGACCCGGTTGTCAAGCACAGCGACCGTCGCGAGCAGGCGCTGGCGATGTTCGAGCGGGCCAGGGGTGACGACTAGGATGGGAACATTCTGCTGTGCTGGACTCTTCTGAACACTTACACCAGCGCCGGAGCCGAGATGTGGCAGTGCAACAACGGACAGTTACGGTCCCGTCCCGCTGTCCTTGTAGAGTGATACCAAATGCCTCCTAAACGTTTAACAGGCAGCCGCGCGACACGTATTGATGGAGGCGTTTTCATATGCCCGAACATTCCAATCCCGAACTGCCACCGCTCCCGTACGACTACGACGCGCTGGAGCCACACATCTCCGAGCAGGTGCTCACCTGGCACCACGACACCCACCATCAGGGGTACGTAAACGGCCTCGAATCGGCCGAGGAGACGCTCGCCGAGAACCGCGAATCCGGTGACTTCGGTTCGAGCGCGGCCGCGATGGGCAACGTCACCCACAACGGCTGTGGACACTATCTCCACACGCTGTTCTGGGAGAACATGGATCCCAACGGCGGCGGCGAGCCGGAAGGCGAACTCCTCGACCGCATCGAGGAGGACTTCGGGTCCTACGAAGGCTGGAAGGGCGAGTTCGAAGCCGCCGCATCAGCCGCCGGCGGCTGGGCGCTGCTCGTGTACGACCCCGTTGCCAAGCAACTGCGCAACGTGCCGGTCGACAAACACGACCAGGGCGCGCTCTGGGGCTCCCATCCAATCCTCGCGCTCGACGTCTGGGAGCACTCCTACTACTACGACTACGGCCCCGCTCGCGGCGACTTCATCGACGCCTTCTTCGAGGTTGTCGACTGGGACAAGGCCGCTGAAGAGTACGACAAGGTCGTCGGCCGCGTCGAATAAGGGGCGACACTCGACGTTTTTTCGCGGATGTGTTGAGAGTCCGAGTGACGTCTGTGCCGATAGCGGTTTCTCCGGCGTTAATATCTAACGCCGCCGACAAAAAATATCGGCGTGACTGGAGCAGACTACGGAACAGCAAGGTTACGGGAGGATATAGTTTTATAAGATGTGAATCAGTGGTAAGTGGTATGAGTCGCGATACCAATCGGCGAGCGTTCATGAAGCGCACTGGGGCGATAGGCACCGTGGGTCTGCTTGGTGGGTTGGCAGGCTGTTCAACCGAACAGACTGACGGTGGCGGCGGCGACGGCGGTGATGGTGGGATGACCGGTACCGGGACCGACTCGGGTGGCGACAGCGGCCCGGAATCGCCGGACGTGCTGATGGTCGTCGGCTATCCACAGAGCGGTGTGCAACTGTTCAAGGACTTCTACGCCGACTACGGCGACGACGCTGCTGACATCCTCGTCACCGACGGACTGCAGGACGGCGAGCTACCGAGTAACGTCGGCGACGATATGTCAAACGTCCGCGGCACGGCCCCGTCGGCGGCCGGTCCCGGAGTCGATACGTTCACGGAGCAGTTCACCTCCGAGTTCGACTACGACGAGGCCGGCGTGTTCACATCACAGGCCTACGATGCGACAGCGGTCCAGATTCTCGCCAACCTGCTGGCCGGGGAAAACGACGGACAGGCCGTCCGAGATCATATGCGTGTCGTCGCCAATCCGGGCGGCGACACGTACGGCCCCTCCGAACTGCCAGCGGCCGTCGAAGCGGCCGCCGCGGGCGAGAACATTCAGTACGAGGGGGCTTCGAGCGCGGTCGACTTCGACGAAAACGGGGACATGGCCTCGGCGCAGTACCAGGTCTTCGGCTTTCAGGACGGTGGGGGCGTCGATACGCTCAACACCGTCGACTTCGCGCGGGCGACGACATCCCGCAGCCGGAACCGAACGGCTCCGGGAGCGACCCCGGACGAACGGTCCGGTTCGGTGTGCTGATGCCCGAGACCGGCGATCTCGGGCCGCTCGGCAGGCCGATCCGCGACGGGGCGATCCTCCCGGCCCTGCAACTCGAAGGCGAGGTCGACTTCGAGTTCGATTACCAGGTCGGTGAC
Organism: Haloarcula sp. CBA1122; assembly: GCF_009741785.1. Classification (NCBI taxonomy): domain Archaea; kingdom Methanobacteriati; phylum Methanobacteriota; class Halobacteria; order Halobacteriales; family Haloarculaceae; genus Haloarcula; species Haloarcula sp. CBA1122. The sequence continues at coordinate 122,420 of NZ_WPCB01000005.1, read as the reverse complement.
ACCCAGACCCAGGCACAGGCGGGCATCGACGCGGCCAACTCCCTCGTCAGCGATGGATATCCGTCGATTACCGGAGCGGCCAGCTCCGAAACGTCGATACAGGTCGCCAGAAATGTGCTCGTCGACAGTGGTGTCGTCGGCTGTTCGCCAGCGTCCACGTCGCCGACGATTACCGACCTCGAAGACAACGACTACATGTTCCGCACCCCGCCCAGCGACGCGCTGCAGGGACAGGTTCTGGCGCAAGTCGGTGTGGACGAGCTCGGTGCCGCAACCGCATCGACGCTGTACGTGAACAACAGCTACGGCCAGGCACTGCAGGAGGCGTTCGCCGGCGCGTTCGAAGCAGAAGGCGGGACCATCGTCAACCAGGTCGGCTTCGAGCAACAGCAGTCCTCCTACACGTCCGAAATCAACAGCGCGATGAACCAGTAACGGGGCCGCAACCGCTGTCCCGTTTTATCCGCCGAGGAAGTCCTGTCGCACCTGCTCGTCGTTGAGGAGAACCGTCCCCTCGTCCTCGTAGCGGTTCTGTCCCTGGACGAGCACGTAGCCGCGGTCACACCGCCGGAGCGCCTCCTTGGCGTTTTGCTCGACCATCAGAATCGCCGTCCCGTCGTCGTTAATGCGGTCGATACGGTCGAACATATCGTCGACGAGGTCCGGGGCCAGCCCGGCGGAAGGCTCGTCGAGCAACAGCAGGTCAGGGTCGAGCATCAGCGCCCGCCCCATGGCGAGCATCTGCTGTTGGCCGCCCGACAGTGTCCCAGCCGACTGGTCGGACCGCTCCCGAAGAATGGGGAACCGCTCGTACACGTCCTCGATGCGGTCTTCTGGGACTTCATCGAGGATGTACGCGCCCATTTCGAGGTTCTCGCGCACGCTCAGCGAGCCGAACACGTTGCCGGTCTGGGGGACGTAGCTGATTCCCTCGTAAATGATTTCGTCGGGATTGCGCCGGCTGATGTCGGTCCCGTCGAAGATGACGTCCCCGCCCATGTACGTCGTCAGGCCGAAGACGGATTTCATCACCGTCGACTTGCCGGCTCCGTTCGGGCCGACAATGACGACGTACTCGCCGTCCGCAACGTCCATGTGGACGTCGCTGAGGACCTGCAGGTCGCCGTAGCCTGCATCGAGGTTCCGGATGGCGAGGAGTCGCTCGGCTGGGTCAGGGAGCGTGACAGCCTCGGACTCCGTCGCGCGCTGGCTCATACGTCACCTCCCAGATACGCCTCCAGTACCCGCTCGTCCGACGTGATAGTCTCGGCGTCCCCTTCGGCGAGGACGCTCCCCTGGTGCATGACGATGATGTGTTCGCAGTTGTTCATGATGACGTCCATGTCGTGTTCGACGAGCAGGAAGGTCAGCCCCTGCTCCCGGCGGAGTTCGTGAATCCGCTCCAGCAGTTTCTCCTCCAGCGTCGGGTTGACGCCGGCCAGCGGCTCGTCCAGCAGAATCATCTCGGGGTCGGTCATCAGGACCCGCGCCATCTCCAGCAGTTTCCGCTGACCACCGGAGAGATTGCCGGCGTTCTCGTGGGCGAGGTGGTCGATCTCGAAGAACTCCAGCGTCTCCCACGCGCGGTCCCGGACGGCCTCCTCGCTTCTGATGACATCGCCGCGCAGTCCCGGCGTCACCGAGCGAACGACGGATTCTCCGACTTGTCCACCCGGTGCGAGCATCACGTTCTCCAGAACGGTCATGTCCGACAGCTCACGGGCGATCTGGAACGTCCGGACCAGCCCCCGGTTCGCGAGCGTGTACGGTGCGAGTCCGGTGATGTCCTGGCCGTTAAAGGTGACCCGGCCACCAGTTGGCTCGTGAATGCCCGTAATGCAGTTGAACGTCGTCGACTTACCGGCCCCGTTCGGCCCGATGAGGCCGGTGAGCGACCCCTCTGCCACGGAGAACGTCGCCCCGTCGACCGCGACGACGCCGCCGAACTCCTTGCGGAGGCCGTCGACTACGAGCAGGGGAGAGTCAATAGCGTCGCTCGTGACGGCCGTTTCCCGTTGCTCTGCGACGTCGGGCTCACTCATCGGCCTCACCTCCGGACCCGGACTGCGGTCTGTCCAGACTCACGCTCGTTGCGGGTTCGTTCCGGTGGCCGAGCAGCCCGTCCGGCTGGTTCTGGATGATGTATATCAGGACGACGCCGATGAGCACGAACCGGAGCGTGCTGACGTTGCTAATGGTGTATGCGAGGAGGGGGAGCGGGTCAAGTGACGCGAACCCGGCGACCGCGTCGACGATGTTGCCGGGTGCGCGAGTGCCGCCCAGCGAGACGTTCTCCCCCAGCCGCGCCGGCAGATAGAACAGCAGTCCGGAGAACGTCGCCGCCCCGACGATACTGCCGGTGTTGGACCCGGAGCCGCCGATGATGAGGGCCGCGAACACGTAGAACGTGATCGTCGGTCTGAACTGCTGGGGGCTGACGTAGCCCGCCTGTCCGCGGAACAGGACGCCGGCCAGCCCCATCAGCGCGCAGCCGATCATGAACGTCTTGATTTTGAACTGGCGGGTATCCTTGCCGAGTGACTGAGTCACGGTTTCGTCCTCGCGGATCGCCTTCAGCACGCGACCGAACGGCGAGTTCGTGATACGGGCGAGCACCCAGTAGCTCGCCGCCACGACCAGCAGGAGGAGTATCCCGTACGTGAGGTTCGCCAGATTCGGCCCGGAGACGCCGACGCCCTCCGCGGCGGTTACGATCGGCTGCCCGACGCCGTTGATGAGCGTCGCCGCCACGTCGTTCGCGGACTTGAACGAGATGCCGGTCGCGCCGCCGGTGCCGACCGGCACCCCGAACAGTGAGAACTCGGCGAGGCCGCTCCAGTTGACGACAAGTCGGATTATCTCCGAGAACGCGACTGTCACGATAGCGAGGTAGTCCGCTTTCAGTCTGAGCGCCGGGAGCGCCGCAAGACCGCCGACGATAGCGGCCATAACCATACCGCCGATGAGGCCGACCCACAGCGGGAGGCCGAGCCCAGGGACCGCCCCGGCGGCCGGGTCAGTTGGCGCAGTGAGAATCGCCGTGGTGTACGCGCCGACGGCCATGAACCCCGCAATGCCGATGTTGAACAGGCCAGTGTACCCCCACTGGAGATTCAGTGCCAGCGCGAGGATTGCGTAGCCGCCGATGAGTACGGTCACGCTGCCGATGAAGCCGGCGGCGAGGTTCGCCCAGTTCGCCCCGCCGACAGCGATTGCCAGCACGAGCATAACGGCCCAGATACTGGCGATGAAGCCGACGACCAGCCCCACGTCCGGAAGCGCGTCCAGACGGTCTCGAACAGTGTCAACAGTACTCATGCTGTCGACACCCCCCCGAAGATGCCGGACGGGCGCAACAACAGGACGACGATGAGCACCAGAAACGCGGAGGCCCGCGTCAGCCCGGACGGCAGCCAGATCAGGGCCAGGCTATCGACCAGCCCGATGAGGATCCCACCGGCCATCGCCCCGTATATCGAGCCGATACCGCCGACGATGACAGCGGCGAAGATGAGCAGGAGCAGAATCCAGCCGAAGTTGAACGATATCGTGCCGCTTTCCAGCACGAGCAGGTAGCCACCGATGCCCGCCAGACCGCCACCGAGAATCCAGGTGAGCCGGATCACGCGCTCGGTCGGAATCCCGGTCACGCGTGCGAGGTCCTCGTTGTCGGCCATCGCCCGCATCGCTTTGCCGAGCTTCGTCCGCTGTAGCAGCAGGTGGACGCCGAGCATCAACAGGAGCGACACCACCAGGAGGGTGATTTCGTTGTCGGTGACCGAGATCATCGAGAACACCGTCACTCGGAGCCCGCCGCTTGCGACCCCGCTGGTCTGTGTTCCAAAGACGAACGCGATGAGGTATCGCAATGCGAGTGCGACACCGATTGACGCGATCAGCAAGGAGATGTTGTCCGTATCGCGCATGGGGCGATAGGTGAGTCGGTCGATGAGTAACACGATACCGATTGACCCGACCCCGGCGACGACGAGACCGAGAAGCACCGGAGCGAACGTCGAAACGGTGCTCAACTGCCGTCCAGAGTTGAGCATGAACAGTTCTGCGATCGGGGCACCGGTCCCGAGACCGGCGGTGATGTACGCGGCGACCCACCCCAGGAACGCCCCCACCGTCACTGTGTCCCCGTGTGCGAAGTTGGCGAAGTCGAGGATGCTGTACGTCATCGACAGGCCGATTCCGGCGAGGCCGACCGCCAGTCCGACGAGCAGTCCGTCCACCACCATCGAGAGCAACGAGCCCACGGTGAGGGACCCCCCCAGTAACCTGGTCCCGAGGAAGAACACGGTTGTCCCAGCGAGCTTTGCAACTAAATCCAGCAGGAGGAAGCCACTTACGGCGGCCACCACCGCTGCCCCCGGCCGGTCACCCATCACCACGCGGCCGTCTCTTGCGAACTCAGCAATTCCCATAGGTTACCGTTCGTTGGACCCTCCTGTCTAAATAACCCACCGGAAATTCGTGCGAAATAACCGTGTAGAAGCCAGGACACCGCTGTCAAAACAGGAATCGCCCCCTCCCATGGTCGCGTGTCAAGCGAGATATTAGTGATACCACGGTACAGACTGGCGAATAGAGCCACTTCGAACCCAGCGCGGATCATGAATTCGAGCGCCCGCAGAGCGCGCGCCACCAGTTTCGGTCACCACCGCTTCGAGTCGTACCCGTACCGAGAAATCACCGGACACCGGCAGGATACTGGCTGAGAACGGTGCTATTCACAGCGCTTTTATGCGGTCCATCGATGATATACGACAGATGGTACGCCTGGTCGTCGCCAGTCTCGTGCTGGTTCTCCTGCTGGGGAGCGGTGCCGCGCCGCTGGCGATGTCACAGCCGGCCGACGAGAGCGTCGGCGTCCAGACGCCCGACAGGTTCGACCGGACGACGTTCCAGGTCACGCTGTATCAGAACGGGTCAGCCGAGTGGGCAATCGTCCACAGGACCCCGCTCGAAAACGACACCGACCAACAGCAGTTCGAGGAGTTCGCCGAGGCGTTCGAGCAGACGGAGCAACCGCTGTACCAGAATTTCGTCGAGCAGTCGACGCTGCTGACACAGTACGGGACGAACGTGACTGGCCGGAACATGAGTGCGACCAACTACGACCGGTCGGCATCGGTCGACCCGCTCCAGAACACCGGCACGGTTCGGATGTCGTTCCGCTGGCATAACTTCGCTGTCGTCGAGGGCGACTCCATCGTGGTCAGCGACGTGTTCGACGGCGGGTTCTACATCGGGTCGAGCCAGTCGTTCGTCTTCGAGCGCGGCCCCGAACTGGCATTCGTCAATGTCAAGCCGGAACCTGACTCACAGAGTACCCCGGACTCGCTCAAAAACAGCGAGAGCGTTACGTGGAACGGCGAGCAGTCGTTCAACGACCGCCGGCCCTACGTGGAACTGCAACCGCGCGAAACCGGGCAGAGCGCTGGTACTGAGCAGCGCACCACGGCTGGCGGTGATACACCTTCCGAGGCCGCCGGTGGGCCGTCGTGGATGCTCCCGGCCGCCATCGTCGGTCTCATTGTCGTTGCTGGCGGTGTGGCCGCGTGGCGGTCCGGCGCACTGGGACAGGTCCTGGGAACCGACGACGACGAACCGCCCGCTGCGTCACCGTCGGCCGCTACGGACACGGAGCAGTCGTCGACGCTCCGCCGGGCGATGCGGCGGCCACCGACACACCAGACGAACCGGCCGTCCCCGACGAGGAACTGCTCACCGACAGCGACCGCGTCCGCAAACTGCTTGAGGAAAACGGCGGCCGAATGAAGCAGGTCGACATCGTCGACAGTACCGACTGGTCGAAGTCGAAGGTCAGCATGCTCCTCTCGGACATGGAGGACGACGGCGACATCTCGAAGCTCAGAGTCGGCCGCGAGAACATCATCAGCCTCGCCGGTCAGGAGCCCGACGCCGCTGGCTCACCGTTCGACGACGAGTGAGACCGCCGGCTGTACGTCTGTACAGAACTCTCCCACTGTGAATACCGTGCCATAGTTACAGCCAACAGTATGAGGAACCAACACAGGGCGGGGCCGAAACGCAATGATTATACGTATCTCCTCGCTACGAATTTGTGTACGCTCCGTTGGTGTAGTCCGGCCAATCATATCACCCTCTCACGGTGATGACTAGGGTTCAAATCCCTGACGGAGCATTTCTCTGCGATTCGACGGATACACAGTTACCACGTTCTGTGACCGACAGTATTTGTGTCTCCCAGTCCAACCGGGCGGTATGCGCGTCGCGGTAGTCACCGTCGGAGACGAACTGCTCAGTGGCGAGACGGTCAACACGAACGCCGCGTGGCTGGGACAACAGCTCGCAGAGCGTGGCGTCACTGTCGGCCGGACGACGGTCGTCCCCGACGAGATATCGGATATCGCCCGCGTGGTCAACGAGTACCACGCGGAGTTCGACGCCGTCATCGTCACCGGCGGCCTTGGACCGACGCACGACGACAAAACCATCGAAGCCGTCGCCGCGGCGTTCGGCCGGGACGTCGTCGAGAGCGAGGACGCCATCGCGTGGCTGGAGGAACATGGCGGCTACACGCGCGAGGACCTTACCGACGGAACCGGCGAGGTGCCGGAGGGGTCCCGTGTCCTGCCAAACCACGAGGGCGTCGCGCCCGGCTGTGTCGTCGAGAGCTGTTACGTCTTACCGGGCGTGCCGGCCGAGATGAAGCGGATGTTCGAGGAGATAGCGGGCGAGTTCGCCGGCGAGCAGCGGTACGTTCGCACCGTCGACGCCGATGAGCCCGAGAGCGCGCTGCTGGATCGACTGGCGGAGGTACAGGAGCAGTTCCCGGTCAAGGTCGGAAGCTATCCCGGCGACCACGTAACCGTCCGGTTCGAGGGAACAGAGGAGGAGCTAGTCGAGGAAGCGGCCGCGTGGTTCGGCGAACGCGTCGAGTCACCGACGGCGGAGTGACTACCGATAGAGGTGGTTCAGCCAGAGAAACGTCAGGAGCAGGCCACCGAGCGTGATGACCGCGCCGGACGCGTTGATGATCCCTGTCTGAACGCCGCTCTGGAGTAGGACTGACATAGCTGTGCGTTCTTCGTGGGGTGGCTTGAAAGGCACGCTCCCGGGCCCCTTTTGCCGCGGGGTCGCCAAGAGGAAGCGAATGCGACGAATCGGTGTCGTGGTCAACCCCATCGCCGGGATGGCGGCCGCGTCGGCCTCAAGGGCACTGACGGGAAAGTCGCGGAGGCGCGCCGCCGCGGCGCGGAGCAACGCGCACCGGATCGCGCACGGACTGCGCTGGAGTCACTCGCCGATGTGGGGACGGACGTGAAACTGCTTACCTACGGCGACCCGATGGGGGAGGGTATCGCTCGTGTGGCGGGGTTCGACCCGACGGTGGTCGGCTCCCCGGCGACTCCCGACGAGACGACCAACGAGGACACCCGAGCTGCGGTCCGGGCGTTCGCCGAGGCGGATGTGGACGCGATCCTGTTCGTCGGCGGCGACGGCACAGCCGTCGACGTGGCGACGACCCTCGACGAACTGGATGCCGACATCCCGATTCTGGGCGTCCCGGCGGGCGTCAAGGTGTACTCCTCCGTGTTTGGCGTGTCGCCGCGCGCGGCCGGGCGCATTGTGGCCCGCTTCTCCGAGACGGAGCGTGCGGAGGTCAACGATATCGACGAGGACGCCTTCAGAGGCGGGGAAGTGGTCACTGAACTCCGGGCCGTCGCGGAGGTTCCCGTCGCCGACCAGCGCCAGTCGGCCAAGCAGTTGGGCGGCGGCAGCGTCGAGTCCCTCGCCGAGAGTCTGGCCAACGCCGTCGAAACGGGCGTCACGTACGTCCTTGGTCCGGGGAGCACTGTCGGCGCTATCAAGGAACACCTGGGATTCGACGGGACGACGCTCGGCGTGGACGTGTGGCGCGACGGAGAGGTGCTTGCCCGTGACGCCGCCGAGTCAGACATTCTCGACGCCCTCGGCGACCGAAACGTCATCGTGGTTTCGCCCATCGGCGGGCAGGGGTTCGTGTTCGGCCGGGGGAATCAGCAACTGTCACCGGCGGTCATCAGGCAGTGTGACCTCGAAGTCGTCGCCTCGCGGCGGAAACTGGACGGTATCGGGACGCTCCGGGTCGACACCGGTGACTCGGACCTCGACGAGGAACTGCGCGGCTGGCTGCGGGTCCGCATCGGCCGTCACGAGCGCCGACTCGTCGAAGTCGTCTAATCTGTATGGGCCTCCCCAGCCGAGAGACGTAAGCCATGATATATCGGCTCCGGTATTTTATCATGTATAGTCAAGATTAAGGTATCTCACGCCCCACAAAGGACATATGGAAACTCGGAAAGTCCAGCGATTGGGGCCGTCGACGCTCGCGATGACGTTGCCGGCGGAGTGGGCCAGTGCGCACGACGTCGAAAAGGGCGACGAGGTGTCGCTACGGATGGGCGGCAAAGGCACGCTGACAGTCATGCCCGAGTCCGTCCAGACCGAGGAATCAGAGGCTATCATCCACGCAGAGAACCTCGATGCCGCGTCTGTCGAGCGGGCCATCGTCGCCCAGTACGTGCTCGGACGGCGCGTCATCCACGTCGAAGCCCCGGAAGGCGAGACGCTGGAATCCTCTCACATTAACGCCGTCTACAACGCCGAAACCCAGCTAATGGGCCTCGGCGTCATCGAGGAGACGCCGGACAGAATCGCGATTCGCTGCTCCGTCGACCCGGAGGACTTCACGCTCAACAACCTCCTCGAACGGCTGGAATCCACCGGCTCGACGATGCGCAACGAGGCGGTGAAATCCCTCGCCCACGGCAACCCCGACCTCGCTCAGCGGGCGCTCAACCGCGAGCGACAGGCCAACAAGATATTCGTCCTGCTGCTACGGCTCATCTTCACGGCCTACCAGAACCCCAACCTCGCGCGGGCTATCGGCCTCAACGACGGTTTCCCGCTTATCGGCTACCGCTCGATTGCGAAGAACCTCGAACTGACGGCGGACAACGCCGAGGACATCGCCGAGATCGCCCTGGAGACCGAGGACCACTCGCTCAACGTCGACAGCTCCACGATGCGCCGCATCCGCGAGTTCACCGACCAGGTCAACGACATCACCGAACTTGCGGTCCAGGCAGCTGTCGACCGCAACTACGACACCGCGATTCAGGTCCGAGAGCTGTACAAGGACATCGGCGACAAGGAACACGAGATTCTCGATGACCTGCCGGAGATGGACAACGAGGCGCTGCTGGAAGTGCGTGAAGTGCTCGTCAGCCTCCAGCAGACCGCCGAGTTCGCGGTCCGGAGCGCCGAGATTGCGACGAACCTCGCGCTCAACGAGGAGTCCGAGCACACGACCATCGAGTGAGCACCGGCCACCGCCGACTCCCAGTTTCGGGTCATAGCGACAGCCCGGTTTTGACAATTCGTCGCCGCCCGCAATATCAGGTTCACTACAACGACAGGGAGTTGTGAAAAACGCGTGTCTCTTTGGGCTTCGAGTCGTAGTCCTCGTATGAAGCGCACCGTCGCCCAATCGACTGCCGTTCATGTCGCAGTCAGAGAGGCCGTCGCGACGCTCGAGGACTGTCACCCCACCCAACTCGGGAACCTCAGCCTAGTCGTCGACGGTGAACGACTGGACGCAGTGCTGGACGCCCCGCCAGAGGAGTTGCCGATGTTGTTCCAGTACTGTGGCTACACGGTATCAGTCGATGACACGGGGACGCTCTGTGTCGAGAACTGAGGGATAGTAAACTGGCAGCGCTGGCTACCCGAGCAGGCCGCCGTCGTCGGTTTCGGTCTCAGTCGCTGTCTCCGTCGGCGTCGCGGTTTCCGATTCTGTCTCCGTCTCGGTTGGCGTTGCGGTTTCCGTCTCAGACTCGCCGCCACCCAGTAGCCCGTCATCCGTCTCGGTCTCCGTCGGTGTCGGCGTCGGGGTTTCAGTTTCCTCGTCGCCGTCCGGTGACTCGTCGGCCGACCCGTTGTCGGGCTCAGCGCTCGTTCCGTTGCCGGTCGGGTACTGCGCTTTGTTGCCGAAGATATCCGTCTGGATCTCCTGTTGGTAATCGATAGCGTCCAGATCGACCCGGAACTGCTCCCCGCCGCCCTCCAGCACGAGGTAGAAATCGATGTAGAGGTCCGTCCGCTGGTTTCGCTGGAGGTGGGTCACCCACCAGCGGTCGAGGTTCCCGTTCTGGATAGCGGTGTTCGCTTCGAGTGTCGTCTCCTGGCCGGGGCTGAGGACATAGCCACGGTCAGTCTCGCCCTCGCCGACGGTCACGTCGTTCATCCGGATGGTGTAACCGACTTTGGTGATCGTGTAGGGGTACGGCTTGGGGTTGTACACGTCGAACGCGAGGTTCAGCGGCGTCTCGGACTGGGTGAGGTTCTCCTGGTCCCACGCGCCGCGGGTCTCGTTGATGTAGATGACGGGGTCCGAGACAAGCGGCTGGTCCGCCTCGACGGGGCGCGTCTCGGTGGAGTTGAACTGGCTGAGGAGGTCCGTCTCGATGGTCCGCTCCTGGCTGAACGACACTGACCGGCCCCCGAGCGTTGAGGAGGTGACGGTAGCGTCGATACCGACCGTCGTCGTCTCGCCGTTGTCGATGTGGGTGACCCACCACGGCGGGATACGGTCGTTTTGCATCTCGGTGCTGAACGCGAGCGTCGAGTTGCCGGTCCCGAGGCCGATGCCCTGCCTGTCGCCCTGTGCCATCTCCACGCCGTTCATCGAGATGGTGTAATTGAGTCCGACACCGCCCAGCTGGACACCGACTGGGTTGGGGTTGGTCACGGTCAGGTTCGTCGCCACAGCGGTCGTCTGGTTCGAGACGTCCGCGAAGTGGTTGTCCACGGACGCGACGCTGGGTGTGCCCAGAACGCCGAGCGCGACGCTGCCCCCTGCGACAGCGACGACCGCGACGACCAGCACACCAACTATTTTCAACCATCCCATAGTTGTACACCCATCTTCGACGGGCCGGTATATGTCCTGTGGCCCCAGCCCGAATGAACTAAGTGGGCAACACCGAAAGCGTCGTACATGAGTTCCAAGGCGTCCAAAAGCGACATGGGGACGGGCCTGGCCCTGCTGTTCGGACTCGTCTCGGTCGGCGCGGCCGTAGTCACAGCAACCAACAGCTACAACTACGCGATTCTGCACGCACAGGAGCTTGAGACCGGCAATCTGCTCGTGACGTCCGGCGGCGCGTTCGGGCTCGCAATGCTGGCCGCGGCTGTGGCTATCGTGGCGATTCACGCCTACGACGCCTGACGCCCGGTATCAGCGGAGAGACTGTGAAGGGAACCGTTAAAAACGCTGAGACCCATTCTCTAGTATGGCCGATTACAGCGAGGAAGACCGACGCATTCTCGAATATCTCCGGGACAGCGTCTCGCGTGGAGAGAGCTACTTCCGCGCGAAGAACATCGCTGAGCAGCTCGGCCTCTCGTCGAAGCAAGTGGGAGCGCGGCTGCCACGCTTAGCTGAGGAGGCCGACGAAGTCGAGATCGAGAAGTGGGGACGGGCACGGTCGACGACGTGGCGCGTCACACCGACGGGATAGCCGCTGCCGGGTTTTACGCACTGTGACAATCGGTGGATTCATCGGCCAGTAGTCCCGAGTACCTTCCATGACTGTCCGGGCCGAGCGAACGATGACTGTGCCGGCCACACCGGAGCGTGTCTGGGAATTCATCACCGACCCGGATAAACGGGCCCGGCCGATCAGCGTCGTCACAGACTGGGAAGTCATCGACGACACACACGCGAACTGGTCGATAGAACTCCCGATTCCAGTGGTCAGCCAGACGATGACGGTGAAAACCGAGGACGTCGAACAGCGCCGCCCGGAGTACGCCCGCTTCATCGGTCGCTCGAAAGTGATGACCGTCCAGGGCGAACACGAACTCGAAGAGACGGCCGACGGCGGCACGAAACTGACCAACCGGTTCATCGTCGACGGCAAGCTCCCGGGCGTCGAGCGGTTCTTCAAGCGGAACCTCGACGACGAGATGCAGAACCTCGAACAGGCGCTGCGGGACGACCTCGAAGTCGAAGCATGAGACTCACGCTTGCCCAGATAGACGTGTCGTCGGACGCGGTGGCAGAGAACGTCGGCCGCGCAACCACCGCCATCAAGGACGCGGCCGCGGACGGCGCGGACCTCGTCGTGCTCCCGGAACTGTTCAACGTCGGCTACTTCGCGTTCGACCGCTACGCCCGCGAAGCAGAGGGGCTGGAGGGCGAGACACTCACCCGAATCCGCGGCGTCGCCGCGGACAACGACGTGGCGGTGCTCGCCGGAAGTATCGTCGAGGACCTCGAAGCCAGCGCCGACAGCGGCTTCGACACGCCGGCTCCGGAGGGGATGGCGAACACCGCCGTGTTCTTCGACCGCGACGGGGAGCGACAGGCGGTGTACCGCAAACATCACCTGTTCGGCTACGACTCGGCGGAGTCCCAACTGCTCGAAGCCGGCCGGAGGATTCCGACCGTCGACTTCGAGGGGTTCACCGTCGGCATTACCACCTGCTACGACCTCCGGTTCCCGGAGCTGTATCGCCATCTCGTCGACGAGGGCGCGACGCTGACGCTCGTCCCGAGCGCGTGGCCCTATCCGCGCGTGGAGCACTGGAAGCTGTTCGGCCGCGCCCGCGCCGTCGAAAACCAGCTGTACGTCGCCGCAGCGAACGGTGTCGGCCAGTTCGAGGACGCGGAACTGCTGGGTCGGTCGACGGTGTACGACCCGTGGGGAACGACGCTCGCCAGCGCCGACGACCACCCGGCGCTGGTGACTGCCACCCTCGACCCTGCTCGCGTCGACCAGGTCCGCGAGGAGTTCCCGGCGCTCGCTGACCGCCGGACGGACTGGTCGTAACTGCAGTCGCTGTTTTACAAAAAGCGGTTTTTGAGCGTTCGCCGTCGTTATGCCGCTCTCAGGACGAGTACGACCCGTATGGCTTCGCGAATCAGGGTCCTCGCTGTCGTCGGTCTCCTCCTCCTTGCCGGCTGTACCGGTATGGGTGGGAGCGGCGATGCGGGCGAGGCACAGGGCGGCGGTGACGGCGCACAGATGTCCAGCGGCGACGGCGGGTCGAGCCAACCCGTCGAAGCGGACTCCGAGGCGAACGCCGCGGATAGCGGGAATATTCAGGCCGGCGACGCGGCGGCTGACCGGGCCATCATCCGCAACGGTCGGATGGTGGTCGAAGTGGAGAACTACTCCACGACAGCCGACGCAATCGCTGCTCGGGCGCGCACGTCCGGCGGGTACGTGAGCGACTCCAACCGCGAACTCCACCGCAGCGACGGCGAGGCGTGGTACACCGGGTACATCGTGGTCAGAGTGCCAAGCGAGGAGTACGAACCGACGCAGTCGATGGTGAGCGAGCAGGGGACGGTGCGCTCCGAGGAAACGACCACGAAAGACGTGACCGACAAACTGGTCGACCTCGAAGCGCGGCTGACCAACCTCCGGGAGCGCCGCGACCGACTGCGGACCTTCTACGAGCAGGCAAACAGCACGGCGGAACTGCTCCGCATCGAAGAGGAACTGTCGTCGGTTCAGAGTGACATCGAACGCCTCGAAGCACAGAAGCGCTCGCTCGAACAGCGGGTCGCCTACTCGACGCTGCGCGTCGAGATTCACGAGCCAGCGCCGGAACCGTCGGCCCAGCAGGTGCCGTACCACGAGCGGTCGCTTGTCGCTGCGTTCCTCTCGTCAGTGACCGACGTGTACGTGTTCACTCGTGGGCTGCTGGTGACCGCCGCGAGTCTCGCTCCGTGGCTCGTCGTCCTCGCCGTCCCAGTCGTCGGTGGCCGACGGCTCCTTCGCGGTCGGTCGGTCCCGCTGCTGGGCCGACGTGGCGCGTCGGAACCCGCCACAGAAGACAGTGCCGGTGGAGGCGAAAGCGACGCCCCACAGCAGGAATCCACTGAGGAATCGGACATGGAGTCGCCAGACAGGGACGCGTAGCCGGAACCGAACACCGGGCCTTTTTTGCGTGTGCACTCGCTACGAGTAGCTGCCGGCAAGGCGCTTTTCACGTCGATGCCGGCGCTAACGCCCGTCTCGCTGCTCGGCCACTCGGCGTCGCTCGTCCGCCAAGGCTGTCCGGACAGCCTTTTCACTCCTCTCCCGGAGTCGACCCTTTCGCCTCTCCTCGTCTTTCGGATACTACCGACGAAGCGCTCCCGCTCAGCGGATAGTCCGACCAAGATTCCCAGCGAGCCACGCGAGCTACCGCGTCCGTTCCCGCTCCAGCGCTTCACCGAAGTGTTCTGGCGTGATCTCCACTTCGTCGGCGTTCTCGGTGGCCTCTTCCGGCCCGTAGGCGGACGCCACCTCACGGATGGCCAGCATCGACGCTTCGCGGACGACGGCCTCCAGTTCTGCACCCGAGAAGCCGTCGGTCTCCTCGGCGAGGTCCCTCATATCGGTGTCATCAGCGAGCGGCTTTCCGTCGGTGTGGACGGCGAGAATCTCCTCGCGGGCTTCACGGTCGGGGTTCGGGACCTCGACGTGCTGTTCGAGGCGACCCGGTCGCAGGAGCGCATCGTCGATCATGTCCCGGCGGTTAGTCGCAGCCAGTACGACCAGATTGGGGTTCTCCGTGATGCCGTCCAGTTCGGCGAGCAGTTGCGAGACGACGCGCTCGGTGACCTCGTTGCCCTGGCCGCGATGGCTGGCGATGGCGTCGATCTCGTCGAGGAAGATGATGCTCGGCGCGGTCTGGCGGGCGCGCTCGAACAGTTCCCGGACCGCCTCCTCGCTCTCGCCGACGTAGCGGTCCATGATTTCGGGGCCGGCGACGTGGATGAAGTTCACGTCGCTCTCGCCAGCGACGGCCCGAGCCAGCAGCGTCTTGCCTGTCCCCGGCGGGCCGTACAGCAGGATGCCGCTCGGCGGGTCGGTGTTGGTCGCGGTGAACAGCTCAGTGTACGACAGCGGCCACTCGATGGCCTCCGTCAGCGTCTGCTTGACCTCGGACAGCCCGCCCACGTCGTCGAAGGTCGCCGTCGGCGACTCGGCGACGTACTCCCGCATCGCGCTGGGGTCGACGGTGGCGAGCGCGGTCTCGAAGTCGTCCTGGTGGACGTCGCCGTCGTCGCGGTCGGCCCGGAGCGCGGCCATTGCGGCCTCGGTGGTCAGCGACGCGAGGTCCGCCCCGACGAAGCCGTGGGTCTGTGCGGCGATGCGGTCGAGGTCCACGTCGTCGTGCAGCGGCATATCCCGCGTGTGGACGTCCATAATCTCGCGGCGGCCGTGTTCGCCAGGGACGCCGACCTCGATTTCGCGGTCGAAGCGGCCACCGCGGCGCAGCGCCGGGTCGATGGCGTCGACGCGGTTCGTCGCCCCGATGACGACGACCCGGCCCCGGTCTTCGAGGCCGTCCATCAGCGTGAGCAACTGGGCGACGACCCGGTTCTCCATGTCGGCGTCCTCGTCGCGGGAGCCGGCGATGGAGTCGATTTCGTCGACGAAGAGGATAGCCGGTGCGTTCGCTTCCGCTTTCTCGAAGGCCTCGCGTAGGCGTTCCTCGCTCTCGCCCTTGTACTTGGAGACGATTTCGGGGCCGGAGATGGTATCGAAGTAGGCGTCGACCTCGTTTGCCACCGCTCGCGCGATAAGGGTCTTCCCCGTCCCGGGCGGGCCGTGGAGCAACACGCCGCTGGGCGGGTCGATACCCAGACGGCGGAACTCCTCGGGCTCCGAGAGGGGCATCTCTATCATTTCACGGATACGATCCAGTTCCTCGTCGAGGCCGCCGATGTCCTCGTAGCTCACCCCCGATTCCGTCTCGGCGGTCGGTGTGTTCGCCGTTGTTGCCTCACCGGACGACGACTGGCCCGCATCGCTGCCACCGTCGAGGCCCGGCAGCACAGTCACTGCCGTCGTGCCGGTGACGCGAACCGGCCCCGAGGGAGAGGTCTTGCGAACGAGGAACGTGCCCAGCCCTTCGATGTGGGTCCGCTCGTCGTCCTGGATTATCTGGTCGACCAGCCGCTTCCTGACCAGGCTCTCGTAGTCCTCGCTGCCCGGTATCGGTTCGACCGACTGGACGGCGATCTCAGTGGCCTCGGAGACCGACCCGCTGGTCACTGTAACCGTGTCGCCGATGTTGACCCCGGCGTTCGCTCTGGTGTCTGAATCGATGCGGACGAAGGAGCCGTCGTCGTCCGCGGGCCAGACCTTCACGACGGTTCTGTCGTCGCCTTCGATGATGACGGGCGACCCGCTCAACACCCCGAGTTCGGTCCGTGCGGACTCCGGTAGTCGTGCGATACCGCGCCCGGCGTCGCGCTTGTTCGCACCCTCGACGGTGAGTTCGACACCGGCGTCAGTGGACCCGCTCATGCCGCCTTCTTGCAATCCGACTCCCTTGAGGGTTCCCGTTGTGTTGCGGGAAAATAATATACGGTCGGCCGTCGGAATTTCAGGTATGGTTGTCCAAACCGAGCGAGACGAGGTCACTTGGTACAAGTGCGAGACCTGTGGCCTGATGTTCGACGACCAGAGCGACGCGCGCCAGCACGAGGAGAACTGTGACGACGAAGACCCGTCCTACATCCAGTAGCGGCCCTCGCCCTCGCAGTCACGCCACCCGCACCACAGGCATCACGCCTCGACGATCTCGAAGCTCCGCTCGCCGAGTTCGTCCTCCTCGAAGACGAACACGCGGCCGTTCGTTACGTCGTAGTCCACGTCTACTTCCGTCCGCATCTGATTGTCTCGGACCGTAACACCCGGGAACAGTTCGTCCTCCTCGCCGTCGTCGAGGATGACCCGTCCGACGCCTGTCTCTTCGAGAATATCGTCGTGGGTCCGGAGGTCGTTGACGTACACGAGGATGCCCGACGTCTCCGTCTCGTCGGTAATCAGGACGTGTGTGTCTTTTCCCGGCGCAGTCTGGATACTCCCTTCGACCGCCGTTGGGACGCCGTGATAGAACGCCTGGCGGCCGTCGAGGTACTCCACGACGACGCCGTCCTCGGTCAACTCGACCGAGACGGTGTCCGGTGCGATGTCCGACCGGTTGCTCATACCGGCCCTTCCGGCGGCGCGCTCAAAAGTGACGCGTTGTCCGTTTCAGCCGACCGGTCGGTTCCCAACCCCTTGGACGGGGTGCGAAAGGGACTAGTGACTCGCCTGTCTCCGTCTCACCATGACGAAGACCCTCGTCGTCGGACTCGACGGAGCGAGCTGGGAACTGCTCGACCCGTGGATCGAGGCCGGCGAGCTCCCGAATCTGGCCGCGCTGCGGGACACCGGCACCTGGGCGGGGACGCAGAGCTGTCTGCCGCCGGTGACGTTCCCGAACTGGAAGTGCTACTCCTCGGGCAAAGACCCGGGCGGGTTCGGCGTCTTCTGGTTCGAGAACGTCGACCTCGCCGCGGGCGAGATCAACGTGATGAACGGCGGCGACTACGACACCGCTGAGCTGTGGGACTACCTCAACGACGAGGGGCAGTCGGCCGGCGTCGTCAACATGCCGACGATGTACCCGCCGCGGGACATCGACGACCTCGTCGTCGCCGGGGGTCCGGACGCCGTCGAGGGCGAATACCGGTCGATCAGCTCCGGCTACACCTCGCCGCCGGAACTGGCCGACGAACTCGAATCACGGTTCGATTACAGCGTCCACCCGGACCCGCTGCTGTCCTCGAACGACGAGCGCGGCGCGGAAGTCGAGGCCATTCTGGACCTGCTAGAGAAGCGCTTCGAGGTGGCGACGACGCTCATGGACGAGCGGGACCTCGATTTCGTCCACGTCACGCTGTTCTATCTCAACGTCCTGCATCACTTCTTCTGGGACGACGAGCCGAGCTTGCGTGCGTGGAAGATAGTCGACGAGTGGGTCGGCCGACTCGACGACCGCGAGGACCTGAACCTCGTCCTGATGTCCGACCACGGCTGTGACGCGACCCAGACGGAGTTCTACATCAACGAGTGGCTGGCCGAGAACGGCTACCAAGTTCGGGACACAAGCGTCGACGCGCTTCTCACGCAAATTGGGCTCGACCGCGAGAACCTGCTCGCGGTCGCAAAGCGGGCTGGACTGGTCGACACACTTGCCCGCGTCGTCCCCGAGTCCATCCAGCAACTCGTCCCGCAACGCGACGGCGTCAAACGGGACCGAAAGCTCGAAGCCATCGACCTGGAACAGACGAAGGTCGTCGCCAGCGGGCAGGGGCCGGTGTACATCAACCCCCGGTTCGACGTAGAATCGGTCCGTGAGTCGCTCATGGCCGACCTCCGCGAGGTAGAAGACGAGCACGGCCCGCTGTTCACGGACGTCTACAGAGGCGAGGACGTGTACAACGGCCCCTACGTCGACGCCGGCCCGGAGGTCGTCGTCGACCAGCGCCCGGGCGTCCACGTCAACGACGGCATCGGCGGCGGGACCGTCCAGAGCGGCCCCGACCGCTGGGCGGCCGAGAACACGCCCTACGGCATCTTCGCCGCCAGCGGGCCGGACTTCGAGCCGCAGGGCGAACTCGACAGAATCAGCATTCTCGACATCGCGCCGACGGTGCTGGCCGCCCACGGCTGTGCGGTGCCGACGGACATGCGCGGCGAGGTCCTCCCGGTGTTCCCCCAGGACCCCGCTGTCGGCGAGCGTGCCCCACTCAGTATCGAGGACGCCCTCGGAAGCGACGACGGCGACGCCGTCGAAGACCGGCTGAAACAACTGGGATACATGGAGTAGGTCCGTCTGTGAGTTCGACCGGCGTTCAAATGAGTGAACCCAATGGGATAAGTAGCCGCTCCCGATACACACCGGTATGGTTAGCATCGATCTGAACAACAGCCAGCGAACAATGCTTACGACGCTGGTAAACAGGTATCAACAGACCGGTGAGGCAGTTACCGGCGAGACAATCGCGGAGGAGATCGACCGGAACCCCGGAACGGTACGGAACCAGATGCAGAGTCTGACCTCGCTGGGACTCGTCGAAGGCATTCCCGGCCCGACGGGCGGGTACAAGCCGACGTCCGAGGCCTTCGACGCAATCGACCGCCAACAGATAGACGAGGCCGAGAGCGTCGTCGTTGCCCACGACTACGAGCGCGTCGACGTCACCGTCGAGGAAATCAACTTCACGAACGTCCACGACCCGGAGAAGTGCCGTGCCCGGTTCCACCTCCAGAGCTCGGTGCAGGACTTCAGCGAGGGACAGGCCGTCATTCTCGGGCCGACGCCAATCTCGAAGCTCGTCGTCGCCGGGACGGTTGTCGCCGTCGACGAATCGAACAGCGAAATCCTCCTCGACGTCGCGAAGATCGAAGCGCCTGTGGAAGAACCGGAGAAATAAGCGGTCCGTGCGGCCACGCAGTGTGCTGTAGCGCTTTCAGGGGTCGACGCGGTCGATCCACAGCGTCGGCGTCTCTATCTCGTCTTCGGTGGGGAGGGTGTCCGGCGAGTCCCAGACGCGCCCGGCCGCAGCGACGCCGCGGGCGTCGGCGACCGTGTCGAAGAACGCCTTCCCGCGTTCGTACTGCTGGCGCTTCATCCCGAGGCCGAGCAGCCGGCGCATGAGCGACGCGATGGGGCCACGCCCCTGCCGGCGCTCGTCGACTTTCCGGCGCAGGTCGTCGTACTCGTCGTCGAAGGCGCGGTCCATCA
Organism: Haloarcula sp. CBA1122; assembly: GCF_009741785.1. NCBI lineage: Archaea > Methanobacteriati > Methanobacteriota > Halobacteria > Halobacteriales > Haloarculaceae > Haloarcula > Haloarcula sp. CBA1122. Next base: position 102,797 of record NZ_WPCB01000005.1, on the reverse strand, counting down.
GCAGTTCCGCGTACCCCTCGACGGCGGTCATCGTGGTGTCGAGTTCGCCCAGCGTCGTCCGGTCGATGTTGCCGTCGGTGAGGTTGTCGATGGCGTCCTCCATCGCCGTTTCGAGGTGGTCGGACAGCCACGGGGCCGCGCCGAACTCCGCCGCGTGGGTGACCTCGTGGAACGCGATCCAGCGGCGGAAGCGGTCCCGCTCGACGTTCAACTGGTCGGCGACCCGATGGATGTTGGGGCGCACGAAGTACAGCGCGTGGGCGTCGTTGTCCGCGAGCAGGACGGGGTCGTACTGACCCAGGACGTTGTTCCCCAGAAACGAGAGCGCAACGGCCATCGATCCGGTGTTGACGACGCGGGCGATGCCGGGGATGTACTCGGCCTGCTGTTCAATCGGCTCCATCACGCGGCTGAACGTGGCGACGTTGGCGTCAATCCAGTGGTGGCGGTTCTGGATCTCGACGGTTTCGGGCAGGTCGAAGGCGAGTTCGCCGACCTCCCGGACGCGATCTCTGGCGTCCCGAACGTCGGTGGCGTAGCCGTCGCGTTCGGGCGTCTCGACGGTGAGGTCGCCCGTGTCCGTCGCGCCCTTCGCGGCGTCGGCGACGGCACTCCAGTCGATGGGGCCGTCACCGGTCGCACCGGCGACAGCCTGAACGCTGTGGTATATTCCCATACGTCTGAAATGTGGCCGGAGAAAATAGGCCTTCTCCCTGTGAAAACGACCACCGGCGTTCGGTTCGTGGCCTTGCTGTGGAGTTGGACGCTGTCCCTTACAGGGCTTCGTCGCGGTCGTCCCCGTCTGACCCGCCGAGGTACAGACGCAGGACGACCGCGACGAGCCCGACGGCACCGAGTACCGCGAGCGCGAGGCGACCGACGTTACGGCCACCGTCAGCCTCAGCGTCCGTTTCGTTGGTCGTCTCGCTCGTCCGGGACCGGGACCACCGTGATTTGCTGTCCGACTCGTCATCATCGTCGGGAGCACTGAACGGGGCGTTCGCAGTGAACTCAGCGCCGTCCAGATGCAGTTCGAGGAGAGTGAATTCGGCCATACTGACAGTTCGACGCCGTGACTCTTAGCCGTGGCGGTACCAGAGCCACGGTGGGACGGTCCCAGACCGCGTGCCGTCCGCTGTTTTCATGACCACGGGGCGATTATCCCGCGTATGGACACACGACGACGCGAGTTCCTGGAATCGCTTCTGACGACGCCCGGCCCGTCGGGGTACGAGGCCGACAGCCAGCGGGTGTGGCTCGACTACGTCAGCGAGTTCGCCGACGAGGTCCGAACGGACGACTACGGCAACGCCGTCGCGAAGGTCGAAGGTGGCGACACGACCGTCGCGCTCGCGGGCCACGGCGACGAAATCGGCTTCATCGTCCGGGACCTCACCGACGACGGCTTCGTCAAACTGGGCCGCATCGGCGGCTCGGACAAGACCGTCTCGCGCGGGCAACACGTCACCATTCACACGGCCGACGGGCCGGTATCGGGCGTCGTGGGCCAGACCGCGATTCACCTCCGGGATTCGGACGACGACTCCGTGCCGGAGATCGCCGAACAGCACGTCGACGTGGGGGCCGAGGACGGTGACGAGGTGGAATCACTCGTCGACCGCGGCGACCCGGTGACGTTCGTCCAGACGCTGAGCGAACTGGAGAACGGCCGCCTCGCGGCCCGAGGAATGGACAACCGTATCGGCATCTGGGCGGCCGCTGAGGGGCTTCGGCGCGCGGCGGAGGCCGGTGCGGACGCGACGGTGTACGCCGTCTCCACGGTGCAGGAGGAGGTCGGCGTCCAGGGGGCGAAGATGGTCGGGTTCGATCTCGCGCCGGATGTCGCCATCGCTGCTGACGTGACACACGCGACGGACTCGCCGGGTTCGCCGGGCAAAGCCGACACCGGCGTCGAACTCGGTGCGGGACCGGTCGTCGCTCGCGGGAGCGCGAACCATCCGGTCGCCGTCGACGCTCTCCGAGAGACCGGCAAAGAGGAGGACATCGACATTCAGTTGCAGGCGACGGGCAGCAGGACCGGAACCGACGCGGACGCCTTCTACACTTCTCGGGGTGGGATTCCGTCGGTCAACGTCGGACTTCCGAACCGCTACATGCACACGCCGGTCGAGGTCATCGATCCCGACGACCTCGACGCGCTCGCGGACCTGCTGGCCGGCTTCGCCGTCCGAGCGGCCGACCGAGCGCCCTTTAGCGTCGACGTGTAGGGAAGCAGACCGGCCTCGCGCGTGCCACCATACAAACGGTACGTTTAAGCGCCCGTCACTATCCAAACCGTACATGAGTGGACGACCGCTGGATGTACTCGAAGCGTCCCTCGGTGAGACGGTCACCGTACAGCTGAAAGGTGGCGAACTCTTTGAAGGAGAACTCACCGGCTACGATCAACACATGAACCTCGTCGTCGAGGATGAAGACACAACGATTATACGCGGCGATAACGTCGTCTCAATTACTCCATGACTGGCGCAGGAACTCCGAGTCAGGGCAAGAAAAACACCACGACGCACACGAAGTGTCGACGGTGTGGCGAAAAGTCGTATCACACGAAAAAGAAGGTCTGCTCGTCGTGCGGTTTCGGCAAGTCGGCCAAGCGGCGTGACTACGAGTGGCAGTCGAAAGCGGGCGAATAACACACTCAACACAAATGCACGAGAAGTGCGGCGTTGTTGGCATCTCTTTGGAGGACCGTGACGCCGCCCGACCGCTTTACTACTCCTTGTACGCGCTCCAGCACCGCGGTCAGGAATCAGCCGGTATCGTCACCCACGACGGGTTCCAGCAGTACAGCCACGTCGAGATGGGCCTCGTCGGTGACGCCTTCGACCCCGGTGACCTGGAATCGCTCAACGGCGCGAACGGTATCGGCCACGTCCGATACCCGACCGCCGGGAGCGTCAACGCCTGCTGTGCCCAGCCGTTCTCCGTCTCGTTCAAGTCGGGGTCGCTGGGGCTGTCCCACAACGGGAACCTCGTCAACGCCGACGAGATCGGCGACGAACTGGCCGACCTCGGCCACGCCTTCACTTCAGACGGCGACACCGAGGTCATCGCCCACGACCTCGCGCGTAATCTCTTAGAGGAGGACCTGGTTCGGGCTGTCAAGCGAACGATGAACCGTATCCACGGGTCGTACTCGCTGACGATTATGCACGACGAGACGGTGCTCGGCGTGCGCGACCCGCAGGGGAACCGGCCGCTGTGTATCGGCGAACTCGAGGACGGCTACGTCCTCGCCTCCGAATCAGCCGCCATCGATACGCTCGACGGCGAACTCATCCGGGACGTCAAGCCCGGCGAACTCGTCGTCTTGCACGCCGACGGCACCGGCTACGACACCTACCAGCTCGTCGAGCCCGAGAACACGGCCCACTGCTTCTTCGAGCACGTCTACTTCGCGCGACCGGACTCGACCATCGACGAGAACCTCGTCTACGAGGTCCGGCGCGAACTGGGCCGGAAACTCTGGGAGGAGTCCGGCGTCGAATCCGATGTCGTGCTCCCGGTTCCTGACTCCGGGCGCGCGTTTGCCTCGGGCTACGCAGAGGCCGCACAGGACGACGGCTCGGACATCGAGTTCGCAGAGGGGCTGATGAAAAACCGGTACGTCGGCCGGACGTTCATCATGCCGACTCAGGACGAGCGCGAACGGGCCGTCCGGTTGAAACTCAACCCCATCAAATCGACCATCGAGGGGAAAAGCGTCACCATCATCGACGACTCTATCGTCCGCGGGACCACCTCGACGCAACTGATTCAGTTGTTGAAAGACGCCGGGGCCGAGGAGGTCCACGTCCGTATCGGCGCGCCGCCCATCGTCGCCCCGTGCTACATGGGCATCGACATGGCCTCCCGCGATGAACTCATCGCCGGGAACCAGTCCGTCGACGAGATTCGCGACGAAATCGAGGCGGACTCGCTGTCGTATCTCTCTATCGACGCCATCGCGGAAACGCTGGACAAGAGCCGGGCTGACCTCTGTCTCGGCTGTGTCACCGGCGAATACCCCTACGACATTGATGGCGAGGCGACGGACCGCGACGTGGCCCGCCCGGACATCGGCACGCAGTCGCGCCCAGCTGACGACTAAGGCGGCTGTGAGCGGCCACAAAGGCATCACGTTTTTACTGCCTCCGGGTGAGCGTCCAGCCATGCCTGGTCCCGCGTTTCTCGAAACCGAGCGGACAGCCCTCCGGTCACCAGACCGCGACGACCTCGACTGGATACGGCAGGTGTTCCACCACGAACAGGTCTGGGGGCTGGGGACGTACGCGAAACCCTCAACCGCCGACCAACTGGAGACGTTCTATGAGGAGACACTTTCCAATGAGGACTCGGTTCATCTGCTGGTCTGTGTCGACCCGGCCGGGAGTCCCGGACGGGTCGAGGACCGAACCGAACCGGTCGGGCTCGTCGCCATGACTGACCACGACCCGGAGCGGGGCACAGCCGAACTGGGCTACTGGCTTGACCCGGACGCCTGGGGCGAGGGGTACGCCACTGAGGCGGCGGGCAGACTGGTCCAGTACGGCTTCGACCAGCGGGCGCTCCGGAAGTGGTCGGCAAAGATTGTGGGCGGGAACGACCGCTCCGTCGCGGTGGTCGAACGGCTTGGATTCACGAAGGAAGGGACACACCGCGAAGAGTGGTATCTCGACGGCGCGTGGCGTGACATGTTGTGGTTTGGGTTGCTCCGAACGGAGAGCGACTGATAGTGAGTATTGCGACTGGTTGCCGCTCCGACCGCACGCTGTCGTGCGGTCGATGTGGTACTGACTCGCAATAATCACTATGACGTTACCAGACCAGATACAGCATCGTGTAGACGGCGATCCCCATCGAGAAGGAGATCAGCCACAGCCCCGCGGCCAGCTTTCCGGCCCGCGGGTGGTTCGTCGACGGCAGTTCCGAGACGGGGTACGTGTAGGCCAGCAGCAGGACGTAGTACACCGCCGGGATGGCGATGATGGCAAGCAGGATGTGGATAGCGAGGAAGGGGAGATAGAAGTACGTCTCGACGACTGCCGGGCCGGTGAAGTCCGTCGGCCCTTCAAGCGTTATCCGGTAGAGGTACAGGACGAGAAACAGAGCGAACAGGCCGAACGAGGAGAGCATCAGCTTCCGGTGTCGGGCGACATCGCCGCGGCGGATCGCTCGGATACCGCCGACGATTGTTCCGATAGCGAGGGCGCTGACCACGGCGTTGGCGTGGGGGATCGCCCCGAGTACGCTCGCGGGCGCAGCCGGGAGAGCGGACTGTGGAATCGCCCCGAGAACGGCCCCGAACACGAGCGCGAGCGACACGACCGTCAACAGGCCAGTGAGTGCTGGCACGCGATACCGAGCCTGAAGATCCATACCACAACTCCGGACTGGACGCAAAATACGGTTTCGAGTCACGTACGGCGAGGCGGGGTCACTACGTGGTTTTCGCTGCCGGCCGCTCGACGTCGGTTACGTCCAGTCGGACCCGTCCCGTCGAGTCGTTGGAGAGGGCGGTTTCCCACCCGTGACCGTGTGCGATTTCCCGGATCACGGCGAGGTGGAGCCCGACCCCTTCGTCACTGGAGGCGTAGTAGAGTTCAAACGGTTTCTCGTTTCCCGTCTCCAACGGGGTGCCGTCGTGTTCGAGGGCGAACCCGTCGACCGTGTCCGTGATCGTTATCTTCTCGGTATTGCCCTGCTCCGTCGCGAACCGGAAGAAGTTCTCCGCGAGCTGACACAGTCGGCCACTATCGGCCAGTATCGTCTCGGTACAGTCGATTTCGATGGTCGACCCGTCGGTGTCGACCGTCGTCCAGGCGTTCGCCATCACGTCTGAGAGTGTTACCGGCTCGACGGTGTACTGTCGGCCACCCTGACGGGCGATTTCCATGAGGTCGTCGATGAGAAACGACATGCGGGTGTGGCTGCGCTGGATGGCGTCGAACTCCTCGGCGGCGTGTTCCGCGGCTAGCAGTTCGACTCGTCCCATCGCCGCCTGAAGCGGGTTCCGGAGCTCGTGTGAGATTATCTGTGCGAGCTCTCGGAGTCGCTCTTTTTGTCGTTCCAGTTCCGTCGTCCGCTGCTGGAGCGCGTCTTTCGTCTGGCTCGCGTCGATAGCCAGCGCGATGTTGTGGCCGACTTCCCGGAACGTGTCCTGTTCTTCCGTGTCGAAGATATCGACGCGGTCTGCGTACACTCCGAGGACGCCGTACGACGTCCCATCGTACACCAGTGGGACAGCGAGAACTCGGGCACAGTCCGTTTCCAGTACGTCTGTGTCATTTGCGAACGTTGCTGGGTCGATATCCGCAACGACCAGTCGGTCCTCCGACTCGGCGCGGCACAACGGCTCCGGCACGGTGATGGAGACGCGGTCCCGCTGTGAACCCAGCGCTCGAACGACCGGCCTGTCGTGCTGACAGGTCACCGTACAGGCTTCGCTGTATCTGGCTGTGCCCGCCAGAACCGCCGAGACGTCGCGTTCGATATCCACCCGCGACTGTGAGCGGACGAGCGCTTGATTGACCAGCCGGACGGCCTCGTTGAGCTGTTTTCGCTTGTTCGCCCGTTGACGGGCCGGGCTGGAAGCGACGGCGGCGTCGACCCGCGCCAGAAGCCGCTGGTGAGCGTCGCTCACTGTGCTCGGAACGTAGCCGAACACGTCGCGGCTGTAGGCCTCGCGGGCGATGTCGCCGTTTGTCACCTCGGCAAAGAGGACGACCGGGAGTTCGGGGTGATTTCGTTGCAGTCGATCAATAAGGGTCAACCCACCGAGATACTGTGTCCCGTCCGGGTTCTCCACTTCGCAGTTCGTGACGACACAGTCCGTGTCGTAGTCGCCGAGCGCACACTCCAGATCGCGAACACCGTCGAATTCGTGGACGGTGAGATCACTGTCCCGGAGCATCGAAATCGCGGCCCTGTCCTGGCTCGGACTACGGACAAACAGGACGGTGGGCTGTGACTTCATCACCCTTCCGAGGAGACACACGCATAAAGAAGTTACACCACGAAATACTCCATTGTTGACACCTCTACCATCTCAGCGACGCTATTGCCCATTTCAGGGGACGATTTATACACACGGCACCGTATCCTTTGATGATGGCACAACCGGGGCTGGAAATCCATCGGACCCAGTCGGCAGTCATCGATGCGATACAATCTCTTATCGACAGTGCCGAGGAGAGCCTCACGGTTGCGGTCCCGAAATCGTCCCTCCCGGAGTTTGTCCCGCAACTCAGCGCCGCTATCGAGCGGGATGTACTGGTATTGTTACTGGTCCACGGCGATGCGACGGCACCGACGCCCGCATACGAGGATATCGCAACGGCGGTCAGGACAATCGAGAGCGGTATTACCCCACTGCTCGTGACCGCAGATATCCAGCGCGGACTCACTGGGCATTCCGGACTGCTGACCGACTCGATAGCAGAATATCAGGCGACCGAGTTCGACAACGAAAACCTCGCTCACGACGAATTCGCGATGTTTCTCGGCACTCATTGGCTGATGGGGACGGAACACTACATCGCTAGCGTGTGTGCGTTCCCGCGAACGTTCTCCGCGTTCCAGTTCGCGGTACTCATGGCGGCGCTGGCGTTGCGCGCGGGGACGGCGATCACTGCTCGCGCTCGGGTCATCTCGACTGCGGACCGGACGGAGACGACGATATCGGGACCGGTGATAAACGTCCGGCAGAGCGTCGTCTATCCCGCATCGAGCACGAACCCGGCCGAACGGTCACTCACTATCGAGACCGATGCCGGACCGGTCACTGTCGGCGGGGCCGGTGCGACGAAGGAAGCCTACGAGTGTCGCGAGATCACGCTGGACAGGGCTGACGACGAATAACGCAGCGAGAAAATCGCCTGTAAGACGTAACAATCAGCGTCGGTGTGTCGACCGTCGCTATCGAGTGCCGACCGTCGCTACTGGAAGGTGCGACTGGCCGTGCTCTCGTCAGTGACGCCGGGTTCGGCCCGGTCGAAGCGCTGCTCGATTTCGTCGTAGCGCTCGCGGGTCTCCTCGGTGACGCTGGGGCCGACTTCGGAGAGCGCGTGCTCGAAGTGGTCCATCGTCACGCGGACGTTGCTGACACTGTCGCCGATGTCCTCGGGGTCCACGCTGTTGATGAACTCCCGGGTCGCGGCCATCGACGCCTCGCGGGCGACCGCTTCGATGTCCGCGCCGACGTAGCCGTCCGTGCGGCTGGCCAGTTCGTCGAGGTCGACGCCGTCGGCCAGCGGCTTGTCGCGGGTGTGGACCTGGAAGATGGCGCGGCGCGCTTCCTCGTCCGGGACGGGCACATGGACGTGCCTGTCGAGTCGGCCGGGGCGCAGGAGCGCGTCGTCGATGAGGTCCGGTCGGTTGGTGGTCGCAACGACCACGACGTTCTCCATGTCCTCGATCCCGTCCAGTTCCGTCAGGAGCTGGGAGACGACGCGTTCGCCGACGCCGGAGTCGGTCGTGCCGCCGCCACGTTCGCCGGCGATGGAGTCGATCTCGTCGAAGAACACCACGGTCGGGGCGTTCTCGCGGGCCTTGCTGAACACTTCGCGGACGCCCTTCTCGGACTCACCCACGAACTTGTTCAGGAGTTCCGGCCCCTTCACGGAGATGAAGTTGGACTGGGCCTCGTTGGCGACGGCCTTCGCCAAGAGCGTCTTCCCGGTGCCGGGCGGGCCGTACATCAGTACGCCCTTCGCGGCTTCGAGGTCCATCGACTCGAACACGTCTTCGTACTCCAGAGGCCACTGAATGGTCTCCCGGAGCCGTTCCTTGGTGTCTTCGAGTCCACCGACGGAGTCCCAGGTGACGTCCGGGACTTCGACGAACACTTCCCGGAGCGCGGAGGGCTCGATGCCCTTCATCGCCTCGCGGAAGTCTTTGTCGCTGATCTCCAGGCGTTCGAGCACCTCGGCGTCGATCTCGTCGGATTCGAGGTCGAGTTCGGGGCGGATGCGCCGGAGGGCGTTCATCGCGCTCTCTTTCGTGAGGGTCGCGAGGTCAGCGCCGACGAAGCCGTGGGTGTTCTCGGCGTAGTTCTCGATGTTGATCTCCTCGGAGAGGGGCATCCCGCGGGTGTGGACCTGCAGGATCTCCTTGCGGCCCTTCTTGTCCGGGACGCCGATTTCGATCTCGCGGTCGAAGCGGCCGCCACGGCGCAAGGCGGGGTCGATATCGTCGACGCGGTTGGTCGCGCCGATGACGATGACCTGTCCGCGCTCTTCGAGCCCGTCCATCAGGCTGAGCAGCTGGGCGACGACGCGGCGCTCCACGTCGCCCTGGGTCTCGCCACGCTTCGGGGCGATGGAGTCGATCTCGTCGATGAAGACGATAGCGGGGGCGTTCTCCTCGGCCTCTTCGAAGACCTCACGGAGTTGCTCCTCGCTCTCGCCGTAGTACTTCGACATGATCTCCGGCCCGGAGATAGTGGTGAAGTACGCGTCGATCTCGTTGGCGACGGCCTTGGCCATCAGCGTCTTGCCCGTGCCGGGCGGGCCGTGCAGGAGGACGCCCTTCGGCGGCTCGATGCCGAGCTGCTGGAACAGTTCGGGGTGGCGCATCGGCAGCTCGATCATCTCGCGGACCTGTTCGAGTTCGCGGTCGAGCCCGCCGATGTCCTCGTAGGTCACGTCGGGAGTGTCGCTCGCTTCAGGTGCGCCCTCGCCGCTGTGGACCTGCTCGGCGGGCATCTCGCTGACCTGGATGTCCGTGGAGTCGGTCACGACGACCGTGCCGGAGGGCTCGGTCTCGGCGATCTTCAGCGGGATCTTCTGGCCGGACATCGAGGAGAGCGGTCCGAGGCCGAAGCTCACCGGAACCGTCTGGCCCTGCGTGACGGCCTGGCCGCTGAGGTTGTTGCGGATCATCGGACCGACGTTGCCCCGGACCCGAAGGTTCTGGGGCAGCGCGACGGTGACCGAGGTCGCGGGGTTGACGTCGGCCTTCTCGATGTTGACGGGGTCGTCGATACCGACGTTGGCCTCCTGGCGGAGCTGCCCGTCGATGCGGACGATGCCCTTCCCCTCGTCCTCGGGGTAGCCGGGCCAGACCCGGGCGACAGCGCGACTGTCCTGCTTCCCCTCGAGAACTATGTAGTCGCCGTTCTCGAGTTCGAGTTCGTCCATCGCGGCGCGGTCAATCGCCGCGAGGCCACGGCCAGCGTCTTTCTGTTTGAGTGGTTTAACAGTAAGTCTCATCAGTTATCTCCCTCGCCGTCTGACAGTTCGATAGTGAGAACCCCGTGGTTGATAAACGCTCGTGCGTCGCCAGCGGGGATCTCCTGTTCGTACTGGTGGCCGTCTGCGACGACGATGACGGTCCCGTCGACCACATCGACACTCGCATCGGCGGCAGGTCCCACGTCCGCCGCGAACACGACGCTGTCGTCGTACTCGAATCGGCGGAGGGGCGTCTCGTCGAACAACTGCTGTTCTGAAGTCATGCTAACTCAAAGTAAGCGTGACAAGTATATAAATCTATCGCCGAAATACGCTGTACGGCGGAAAAATGAGTGTAGTTGCTTGAATGCGGTTCACACCTCAGCTGAGCGCGCCAACCTTTTATCCACACCGCTTCCGAACGGTGTCGCATGGAACGGGTCAATCACGACGGGCGAGTCACGGCGTACAGACAGACACAGCCTGCGGCATCGGGGCCGACGGCGCTGTATGTCCACGGCAGCGGGGCGACACACCGCGTGTGGGGTCGTCAGTACGTGCCATCCGGACCGGCTCACCCCGCCGTCGCACTGGACCTGTCAGGGCACGGAGATTCGGACGATATCGACACCGACGCCGGGACCACGACACTCGACGCCTACGCGGACGACGTGGTCGCTGTGGGGCGGGAGACAGACGCGGAGGTGCTGGTCGGGAACTCGCTGGGCGGGGCCGTCGCCCAGTGGGTCGCACTGGAGCGGGACTGGACGCCCGAGGCGATAGTGTTGCTGGGGACCGGCCCCGAACTCCCGGTGTTCGAGGGATTACAGGAGTGGCTCGCGGACGACTGGGACCGCGCCGTCGAGTTCCTGCACGAACGGGACCGCCTGTTCCACGACACCGGCCACGAGGCCGTGTCGCGCTCCCACGAGCAGATGGAGACGGTCGGGCAGGCGGTAACCCGCCGCGACTTCATGACGTGTCACGGTTTCGACGTGCGCGAACGACTGGGCGAGATTGACGTGCCCCTGCTGGCCGTCTGTGGCGAACACGACAAACTGACCCCGCGTGCGTATCACGAGACACTGGCCCGCGAGGTCCAAGACGGAGCGGTGTCGTTTATTCCCGACGCTGCACACCTCGCGATGGTCGAACAGGCCGAGACGTTCAACGACGTCCTAGAGGAGTTCATCGATGACACGGTCTGAGCGGGCCTGAGCGGCTGGAGAGGGGTTACTCTCCGGAGTAGACCCACGGCCCAAGCGCGAAAAACAGCAGCGAGATGGCGAGCATCGCCCGCGGCCCAGCCCGGAAGAACGCCGCTGGTGCGACGACGGCGACAGCCTGCACGACACCCATCGGGATGGCGTATTTCGGCCCTGGCTTGGGGTAGTCGAAGGGCGCGATCATCGCAAGCGAGAGACCGAGCGCGCCGACACTCAGGACGAGCGGGTTCGTGACGCCGCTCAGATACGCCGTCGCGATGATGATACTCCCGAGGGTGTTCGGCATGCCCGGCCGCTCGTCGGGAGAATCGAAGTACGTCGAGTAGAACGCGGTCCGGACGATAGAGCACACGACGTACGCGGAGGCGAGCAGGGCGAGGCCGACGAACACGGCCGGATGGGCGGACTCGATGCCGCCGTAGGCGTCTGTCAACAGCACGTACAGAAAGAGGCTCGGTGTCGCGCCGAAGGAGACCACGTCAGTCACAGAGTCGAGCAGCGGGCCGACCGCCGAACTGTCGCCGTTCCGGGCGACGATCCCGTCGATAGCGTCGGCGATAACAGCCAGCAGAATGAGCCGAGCGGCCAGATGCGGGTCGGTGAAGGCGATGGCTCCGGCGACAAACCCGACGACGGCGTTGAACAACGTCACCGTGTCGGCGACACTGAGTCGTCGGCGTACCTCGAAGCCCATGGTTCCCCGGTTGGCCACGGCGTATATGAAGGACTCGAAAACGAACGCTACGCAGTGCCGACCGGCCGCGTTACTCCTCCGGGAGGTCGTGGCCGATAACGAGGCGAGCGGTGGTGGCGAGCGTCCCAACGACGAGGACGACCAGTTCCCAGCCGCTTCGGGCGATGGGGAACACGCGGTCGACGTTTTCTGGTTCCGGTTGTCCCGGATTCGGGTCGATGCCGGTACTCATCTGTACCTCGCTGGAGTTGCCCATCGACTGCGTGGTCGACCCGCCGCTCCCGCCCGTGCCGGTGCCACCGGAAGCCTGAGAGGACGGCTCGGGCAGTTCGACGAACGTCTGGACGATGCCGCGCTGGCTCGACAGCTCCAGATGGCCGCTGAGCTGATAGAACTGGTCGTACAGCGGCCAGAAGAGGTTCGCACCGCCCGTAATCATGTCAAGCAGGACGTGGCCCACCGCATACACCACGACACAGAACCAACTGACTCGAACACCGTAGGCCCCCCATCGGCCCCTGATATACGAGTCGTCGCGCACGTACAGGTCAACTGCGATGAGGAGCGCCAGCACCGCGGGGATGACGAGGTTCGTCGTCGCAGCCCGGTGGCCGGCCTGCCAGTAGAGGCCCACGAACGCGTCTACATCGGGAAACGTGACAACAAGTATTGAAAGGAGCAGCGACCGCTTGTCGAATGCAGCACCCAGCAGCGTTGCGGCGAGTAACCCAACGAAGGCGTAGTGAACCACCAGCGAAGGCATATAGATATCAACACCACCACAGAAATGAGCGTTGTGGTGGGCGCTATCAGAATGAGAAACTACCCCACTTGATTAATATACCCATAGTAAATACGTTGTTAGTGGGGAATCGGTGGGGTGGTGCGGCACCCACTATCACTTCTGTAAACAGTATCGACACACCGAGTCAAAACAGCGAAAACGAGAACCGCTCAGTCTGCCGTGATTTCCTGCTGTGCCGTGGCCGTCTGATTCTTCATTGGGGCGACGAGCCTGTAGAGCGCGTACAGGGCCAGGACCAGGAGGCCGGCCAGGACCAGTCCGGTCCGGAGCGTCGGATCGATCATCGGGGTGGCGATGATCTCGCCCGCGTCGTTCGTCAGCGGTGCCGCGCTGTAGGGCTTACCCGCCAGTATCTCCACGATGCCGAGGACGACGACGCCCAGCAGCATCAGTCCGCCGCTGAGTGCCATCGCCGCTTTGTCGATGACGGTGGTGTGTTGTTGCATTGGTGGTCACCTCCTTAGCCGAGCAGGTACCTCAGTTTCGGGTGTCGTTTGACCAGTGTGGTCTTCTCGATGATCGCGTCGAGGCCGTAGTAGCGACCGGTAGCCAGCACGATCATCGTCATGAACAGCAGCATGCCCATGAAGTCGCTGTTGACCAGCCCGTGGCCGAACTCCGCGTTGCCGATCCAGAACAGGGCCATGAAGAAGACCCCGAAGACGGAGGCGAGCCTGACTAGCGCGCCGACCATCAGTCCCAGCCCGATGAGCGTCTCGCCCAGCGGGACCATTGCCTGAATGAGCCAGCCAAGGTATTCGCCCATCAGCACGGGGAGCGGACCGAGTGCCGTGCCAGTCATCTGCTTGAGATACGTCGGCCCGTAGCTGTAGGCCAGCCCGTTCTCGATGAGCTTCGTTACGCCTGCGTGGAAGAACCACCAGCCGGTTACGACACGCAGGAACGCCAGCCAGTACGCGGTCCAGGCCCCGCCGAGCTCGAGCTCGAAGTCGTCTGCCAGGGGGTTCGCCGCTTGATAGGACATCTGTGTCACCTCACATATAGAGTTCCGCGCCGCTATGATATATAAGGGAACGAGCGTTCCCACCGAGTGAAAACACATCTCAGCCCCTGAGAAGGGATGTATCAGCCGTTTAGCGTTTCGACACCTGTTCGGTTGCGTTTTTATTTCCTCCGACGGGGAGACACCACGGGCCACCGTGAGGTTCAAACCATCCATGCAACTACGGTAGGACACCAATGGTACTCGAACTGACGGGCGAACACACCACAGCGCGGGTGATGGTCGACGACGAATCGCTCGTCGAGGCTGGGTGTCGGGAGCAGATAGAGACGCTCATCGACCATCCTGCGTTCACCGAACCGGTGCGGATCATGCCGGACACGCACTGGGGGGCCGGCGCACCCATCGGCTTCACGATGCCGCTTGGCGACCGCGTCGTCCCGAACATCGTCGGCGTCGACGTCGGCTGTGGGATGGCCGCGACGAACCTCGGGCCGGAGCTCCCGCTGGAAGACGAAGAGCGCGAGCGCCGCGTCCGCGAGGCGGTCCCGATGGGGCGGTCGGTTCACGACTACGACGACGCGGTCCATTTCGTCGAGGAGTTCCCGTCCGAGCGGGCCAACCGCATCTTCGAGCAGTTCGACGCGGCCTACGCCGAGCGGTTCGGCGAGCACATCGACCCTGTAGAGTTCGATTTCGACGGCTACGACGAGGAGTACTTCGAGTCGCTGTGTGACCGCGTGCTGGCCGACCAGCGCCAGGGAATGGGGTACATAATCAAGAGTGCGGGGACGCTGGGCGGCGGGAACCACTTCGTCGAGTTCGGCCGGGCACGCGAGTCGGGCGACTACTGGCTGGTCATCCACAGCGGGTCCCGGTATCTGGGTAAGTCTGTCGCCGAATACTGGCAATCGACGGCGACGGACCGCCGGACCATCGGCGAGATCCGCGAGCAGATCCCCGACGAGTACGTCGAGTATCTCAAGTTCGACCCCGATACAGTCGAATCGCGGGACCTCTACGCCTGGGTCACCGGCGGCATGGGCGAGTCCTACATCCGGAAGGACCGCCTCCGGCGCGAACTCGACGGCAAGGAAATCGAGGACGCCTTCGACGCGCTGGGACAGGTCCAGGACGCCATCCACAGCAGCGACGACGAGGACCGCAACACGGACTTAGACTGGCTCGAAGGCCGCGAGGCTCACGGCTACCTCGTCGACATGCTGTTCGCCCAGCAGTACGCCCGCTGGAACCGCGAACTGATGAGCGACGCCGTCTGCGACGCGCTGGGGATCAACCCCGTTGACCAGTTTCAATCGATTCACAATTATATAGATTTCAGGGACCTGACCATCCGAAAAGGTGCGACCCCGGCCCGCGAGGGACAGCGGCTGCTGGTCCCGTTCAACATGGCCGACGGGTCGATTATCGCACGCGGGAGGGGCAACGACGAGTACCACCAGACAGCGCCGCACGGCGCGGGTCGCGTGATGAGTCGCCGGCAGGCCCACAGCGAGGTCGACATGGACGAGTTCGCCGCAGCGATGGACGGCGTCTACTCGGAGTCCGTCATTAAAGGTGTCCGGGACGAAGCGCCGATGGCGTACAAGGACGCCGAGGCCATCCTCTCGGCCCTCCGGCCGACAGCAGAGGTCGTCGAGTGGGTCGACGCGGTCCACAACCTGAAGGCGACTGAGTGAGCGGACCTGTTAGTTCGGCAGAAAGTGATTTGCACGCGAAGGCCTTGTGTCCTGTATGACCATTCTCGTGGCTATCGCCAACGATTCGGTCTCTCCGGCGGTCATCGATACGGCAGTTCGACTCGCTGACGGGTTCGACGAGGAACTGTACGTCGTCCACCTCGTCGACGAGGACACCGCCGACGGCACGGCCATGCAACTCCGGGACGAGATGCGCGACCGGTTCCGCGACGCCACCGTCGTGGCGACGGTCGCTATCGAACACGTCGGTCGGTCCGCGATGCGTTCGGGCACGCGGATCGGCAACGAACTACTGGAACTCGCAGCCGACGTGGATGTTCGGCACATCGTCATGGGCCACGAGCCGAAGGGGCTGGCCGGCAGACTCCGGGAAGGCGACGCCGCAGTCGCTGTCATCGACGCCGCCGACGTGCCCGTTACTATCGTCCCCGAACGCCCGTCCGACGTGTAAGCGTCGCTCTGAGTATCACAGACCCAGTTCCCGGCCGAGTACCATTCGCTGAATCTCGCTTGTCCCCTCGCCGATTTCCATGAGCTTCGCGTCCCGGTAGAACCGCTGTGGCGCGAAATCAGTCGTGTAGCCGTACCCGCCAAGCACCTGGACGGCGTCCTCGGCGACCTCACAACAGATTTCGCTGGCGTCGAGCTTTGCCAGCGAGGAGAGCCGCGTCACGTCCTCGCCTTGGTCGTACATCGTCGCCGCCTTGTGGGTCAGCAGGCGGGCGCGCTCGATTTTGCGGTCCATCTCGACGATCTTGTCCCGGACGGCGTCGAACTTCGAGATGGGGCGGTCGAACTGCTCGCGTTCGGTGGCGTAGGACTTCGCGGCCTCGAAGGCCCCCTGTGCGAGCCCCGTCGAGAGCGCAGCAATAGAGATGCGGCCGCCGTTGAGCGTCTTCAGCGTCTGCTCCCAGCCGTCGCCTTCGTCGCCGAGCAGTCGGTCCGCGGGAATCCGACAGTCGTCGAACTGGAGTTCGCAGGTCGGTGAAGCGTTCAGCCCCATTTTGTCCCATTCGGTCGTCACCTCCCAGCCGTCGTCATCGGGACCGACGATGAACGTCGAGATGCCGTCGTAGCCGGACTCAGGATCGGTGACGGCTTTGACTAGCACCGACCCGGCGACGGAGGCGTTCGTGATGAACTGCTTGGTGCCGTTGATGACGTACTCGTCGCCGTCCCGCTCGGCCGTCGTGTCCATGTCGCTGGCGTCGCTCCCGCTGCCCGGTTCAGTCAGCGCCCAGCCGCCGAGGTGTTCGCCGGAAGCGAGCGGTGTGAGCCAGCGCTCTTTCTGTGCATCTGTGCCAAACAACTCTATGGGCTTGCTTCCGAGCGAGGTATGGGCCACGTACGAGAGCCCGATGCTCCCGGAAACGCGCCCGAGTTCCTCGGCGACGAGCGCGTACATCAACGTATCGCCGCCCAGACCACCCCACTCCTCGCTGATCGGCACACCCATGACATCAAGCTCGCCCAGTTCCTCGAATATTTCCGCCGGAAACCGGTGCTCGTCCTCTATCTCCTGGGCTATCGGCTGAATCTCGTTCTCGCAGAACTCGCGGACCGAATCCCGTATCATCCGGTGTTCGCCGGGAACGTCGAACTCCATACCGAATCTATGTTCTGTGTTATTAAATAGCACACGGAGGCAGACACAAGCCATTTGCCCGTCCACGGCTTTTCTCAGGTGGAATGGCGTTCCGGCGACTCCTCCGCGGGACGGTCCCCTGGGAGCAACTCGAAGGCGTGGTGCGAGCGGTAATGGAGCGGTACGACGAGCCCGCGGCCCATGTGGCGTTTCTGGAGGCGGACAACTGGCTCTCGACTCCGCTGGTCGTCAATGATCAGTGGTTCGTGAAAGTCATCACGGGGCAGAACTCGCTGGTTCATACACTGTTGACCGCCGGCCGAAACATCGGCGCGTTCTCGTCAGGGACCGAGGGTTTTTTCGAGCATTTCGGGACGCCCTACGAGATGGCAGAACACGAACTGGCGGCGACCCGGCGGATGCGGGAGATCGGCGTCAACGCCCCCGAGCCGATAGAGGCCTTCGAATACGACGGGATGGGGGTACTCGTGCTGGAGTACATCCCAGACTTCGAACCGCTGGACGACCTCCCGGCCGAGACCGTCGAGCGACACAGCCCGACGGTGTTTGACTTTCTTCACCGGATGCACGAGGACGGCCTGGCTCACGGCGATTTCCGGTGTGAGAACGTGCTCGTGGCCCACGACGACCTGTACTTCATCGACGCCACGAGCGTGCGCGAGGAAGCGATCAGCGACGCTCGCGCCTACGACCTTGCCTGTGCGCTGGGCGCGTTGGAGCCGCTCATCGGTGCGCCGCCGGCTGTCTCCGCCGCCGCACGCCACTACGATACGTCCGAGTTGCTGGCCGCGGAGGAGTTCCTCGACTTCGTCAACATCCGCCCGGACCACGACTTCGCCGCCGCAGAAATCCGTGGAGCCGTGGAAAAACGCGCATAGACTGGCTCGGAACAGTGTCAGTCCGCCGGCGTTGCCCCGACCGCCCGGCTTCTTGCGACAACGCCGATACCGACGAGCACGACGGCCCCGCCGGCGACGGTCGACGGCCCGGGCATCTCCGCGAGTAACAGCAGCGCCAGCAGCGCGCTCCCGACCGGTTCGCCGAGCAGTGAGACGCTAACCATACTGGATTCGACGTGTGCCAGTGCCCAGTTGAGGACGGTGTGGCCGAACACACCGGGGCCAACGGCCATCGCGAGAAACAGCACCCACTCCCGCGGCGGGTAGCCGGTCACGGGGTGGCCCGACGCGACGACGAAGGCGAGGAGGCAAAACGCGGCGACGCCGTAGACGACGGTCACGTAGGGGATGAGGGGGAACCGCTGGCGGAGCGAGCGCCCGGCGAGCACGTAGCCGGCGGCCATGACACCGCCGACGAGGGCCAGCGCGTTGCCGTACAGCGGACGCGGGCCGATGGCGCCACCGCCGAGCAGTTCGCCGACGGACATCACGACGATGCCGCCGATAGCGACGAGGATGCCCGCCGTCGTGCCGCGTGTGACGCGCTCGTCGAGCAGCGCCCACGCGCCGACAGCGACGAACAGCGGCTGGCACTGGACCAGCGTGACTGACGCCGCGACGCTCGTCCACGCCAGACTCTCGAACCACGCGGCGAAGTGAACCGCGAGCGCGACGCCAGTCGCCGCAGCCGCCAGTACATCCCGCCGGGAGAGCCGTCCGAACGCCGACCGATGCCGGCCCAGCGCCAGCGGGGCCAGCAGCGCGGTCGTCAGCAGGACGCGATAAAAGGCCGCGACCGACGCCGCTGCCGCGCTCCAGCGGACGAGAATTGCGCTCGTACTGACTGCGAGCACGGCGACAGCCAGCGCGATTCGCGGGTCGACTCGCGGCTCCGTCACGTCCGTTTCGCTCCGTTGTGGCGCGGAGACACCACGACTTCATCAGTTACCGCGACGGCGCGTCTACTCATCCTCTGGCAGTATCCGACACGGGGATAAAGAAACACCGGAGACCATAGTCGGGACCGTGCCGTCCGCGGACCCGAATACGCTAGCCTTCGAGCAGTTCCTTCGTCTGCTGATGGCGATACCGAAACATCGGCTCCATCCCCAGACAGCCGAAGGGGCCGAGCGCCTGGCCCAGCGGTCCGCCAGGCAGTTCGAACTCGACGTGGTCGTGGACGAGCGTCTCCCTGTCGCTCAGCGCTTTGAACGTATGCGTGTGTTCCCAGTGGGGGAACGGCCCTTCCTCCATCACGTCGCGGAACATCGCTTCGTCCTCGCCCTCCTCCCGCGCAACGATATTCGAGACCCAGCGCTGGCGCGGCGGCACGCCGAACGGCTTGATTGAGGATTCGACAACCGACCCGGCGGTCAGTTCCTCGGGATTCGGCTCGCCATCCGGTCCCCGCTCCGCCTCGATGCGGATGTTCATCCAGTCGGGAGTCAGCGCGACCAGCCCATCGCCCGTCGCGTGGAACTTCCAGACTTCTGACAGCGGGGCTTCGACGCGAACCTGCCGCTCGTAAACGTTCATACACGCAGTAGGGGAAGCGCCGGCAAAACACCCGCGATAGCCACGACCGATGCCGGGACGGAGTCAGGGCCAGATACCGCCTTCCTCTGCGGCAGCGACGACGCGCTGGATGGCGACGACGTACATCGCCGTCCGGAAGTTCGGCGCGCCGGTCTCCTCGTAGGTCTCGACGAGGTCGTCAAACGCGTTCGTAATGATGGTCTCCAGTTCGTCGTTGACCCGCTCTTCGGACCAGTAGAACCGCTGGCGGTTCTGGACCCATTCGAAGTACGACACCGTGACGCCGCCGGCGTTGGCGAGGATATCAGGGAACACGGCCACGTCGCGCTCCGTGAATACGTCGTCCGCGTTCGGTGTCAGCGGGCCGTTTGCCGCCTCCACGACGATGTCGGCCTGTACGTCGCGTGCGAGGTCGCCGTCGATGGCGTTTTCGAGCGCCGCCGGAACGAGCAGATCCACGTCCATCGTCAACAGCTCCTCGTTCGTCAGCTCTTCCGTCGCGCCCTCGTAGCCGGCTAGCGACCCGGTCTCGCTTTTGAACGCCTTCGCGTCGCGTGCGTCGAGTCCGTCGGAGTTGTAGACGGCACCGGAGGAGTCGGACACTGCGACAATGTTCGCGCCCAAGTCCTCGATGAGCTTCGCCGCGACGGAGCCGGCGTTCCCGTAGCCCTGTACGGCCACGGTTGCGTCCTCGATGTCCTTGCCGAGATAGTCGAACGCTTCGCGTGCGGTGAGCATCACGGAACGACCCGTCGCCTCAACGCGGCCCGCACTGCCGCCCGACTCCGGGGCCTTGCCGGTGATGACGCCGGGCTCGGTGGTGTTCTCCAGCGTCTCGTATGTGTCTTTGATCCAGTTCATCTCGCGCTGTCCGGTGTTGACATCGGGCGCGGGGATGTCCCGGTCCTCGCCGATGATCGGGCGAAGTTCCTTCGCGAACGACCGCGTTATCCGCTCTATCTCGTCGGCCGAGTACTGGCGCGGGTCGATCTCGATACCGCCTTTCCCGCCGCCGTAGGGGATGTTAACGGCGGCGCACTTGTACACCATCCAGCCTGACAGCGCCTTGACCTCGTCGCGTGTGACCTGCGGGTGATAGCGGATTCCGCCCTTGTACGGCCCTCGGTCGCCGTTGAACTGTGAGCGATAGGCTCGAAACACCTCGACGGAGCCGTCGTCCATCTCCACGGAGAGGTTCGTCTCCAGCACTCGCTCGGGGTGTTTCAGCCGTTCGAGCACGTCGGTCGAATATTCGAGATAGTCCGACGCGTCGTCGATCTGCTCCTGTAAACTCTCAAACGGGTTTACCTCTGGAGACATACGCGGAATGTCTCAGACTGTGGGCAAAAGAGTACCGCCGTCCATGGGATTCTCTAGACGAGCGATACCCACAACGGCACTAGTCGGCCACATGGATTGCTGGCGATTGAGCACGGTCGTCCATGGCGATACGATCCGTGCGGAAACGGCGGTCCTGTACAAGCGACTGACCGGCGACGAAGTCGTGGTATCGCTACGATGCAGGTCGACGCTGCAGCAAGGGCGACACGCTCGTCTGTACGTTCGAGCGGACGGCCTTTGTCCAGCGTGCAGACGACTGAAATCGGAGGACGGAAACCCCGAGACGGCTACAGGCTAATCAAGAGGACCGCGTTTATCACGACGGCCGCCACCCACGGGAGCGCTAGCCCGAGCGGCACGACGACGCCGCGCTGCTCGTTCAGCAGCTGGCGGGTCAGCCCTGCAAGCCCGAGAACGCCGACTTTCGTCGCTCCGAGAACGGCGATCCCGAACGTCTCTATCGCGGCCCGCATCACGGGGTTTCCCTCGTGGAGGCCGTGCTGGAGGCCGACGTGTGTCAGCCACACGTCGACGATGAGCGTCACGGCGACTACCAGCCATAGCTCTCGCTCGACGGCCGCTAGTTCGTCAAGCAGGGCGCTACACCACCTGTCGATGATCCCTATCGGGACCGTTCGGTCCGTTGTGAACACGTCACCCTCCGCAACCACGCCCCCACGTGGTCTGTTATCCTGTTTTCACCCAGTGTATTAAATACACAGTGTTTACTACTGAAACGGAAGGGGTAGGGGCTGTCTACTCCCGAGAAACACGGGTGTATGGGCCGCCACGAATACAGTCAGAGAATCGTCCCGTGTTTCTTCTCTGGTCGGTCCTTTTCGACGTCCTCGTATAGGTCAAACCGGGCAACGGTTTCGTCTCGGAGGTCACCCGGCGGAACGATCTCGTCGATGACGACTTCGCTCGCCATCCGGTGGACGTCGATGCCTTCGCGGTACGCCTCGCGTAGCTCCTGCTCGCGCTCGGCCCGCTCTTCCGGGTCGTCGATTGCGTCCAGTTTGTTCGCGTACACCGCGTTTATCGCGGCTTCTGGCCCCATGATCGCGATTTCGCTGCCCGGGAGCGCGAGGGTCGCTTCGGGGTCGTAGGCGGGGCCTGACATGGCGTAGATGCCCGCGCCGTAGGCCTTCCGGACGACGACGCACTGTTTCGGAACGGTGGCCTGCGAGGTAGCGTAGATCATCCGCTTCCCGGCTTCCAGTATGCCCTCCTTTTCGACCGAGGAGCCTGCCATGAACCCCGGCGTGTCACAGAGGTACAGCAGTGGGATGTTGTAGGCGTCACAGGTCCAGACGAAGCCGGCCGCTTTGCGGGCCGAATCAGGGAATATTGCGCCGGCCCGCTGGCTCGGCTGGTTGGCGACGATACCGACGGGCCGGCCGTCGACTCTGGCGAATCCAGTCAGAATTTCGGCCCCGTACTCCGACTGCAGTTCGAAGAAGGAGTCGGCGTCGACGATGTGTTCGATAACTCGGTGCATATCGTAGCCTTTGTTCGGTTCTGCGGGGATGACCGAGTCGAGGCCCGCAGGGTCAACTGCCGGCGCGGTTCCGTCGGTCCGTGGCGGTTTCTCGTCAGCGTTATCGGGCAGATACGTGATGAGTTGCGCCACGAGCTCGCGGGCGTGGTCCTCGTCGTCGGCGACCAGATCCGCGCTGCCGGAGTGACGGGCGTGCAGGTCCGGCCCGCCGAGCGTTTCGAG
The DNA here is from genome assembly GCF_009741785.1 of Haloarcula sp. CBA1122. Taxonomy (NCBI): domain Archaea; kingdom Methanobacteriati; phylum Methanobacteriota; class Halobacteria; order Halobacteriales; family Haloarculaceae; genus Haloarcula; species Haloarcula sp. CBA1122. Next base: position 80,110 of record NZ_WPCB01000005.1, on the reverse strand, counting down.
GTCGATGTCCTCGCCAGTGACCATCTCGACCATTCGGGGGGATGCGATTGCCAGTGCGCTCATGCCACGGACCATGACGGTGAAGTCGGCGAACACCGGTGTGTAGGCCGCGCCAGCGATACACGGGCCGTATAGGACGCATATCTGTGGAACCGCGCCAGATAGCAGCGAGTGGTTGTAGTAGAACTTCCCGATCCCTTCGCGGTTGGCGAAGAAGCCTCGTTGCTGGTCGATACGGCCGCCCGAGGAATCGACCAGATACAGTAACGGCTGTCCGCTCTTCAGCCCGCGCTCTTGCAGTCGGAGGAACTTCTCGACGCCGTGGCGAGCGATTGATCCTGCCTTGACGGTGAAGTCGTTGGCGGCGACGTGTACCTGTCTGCCCTCGAAGGTCCCCGCGCCGGTGATGAGTCCGTCAGCCGGCAGCCGGTCGTCCTCGTCGTCCACGTCGGGACTGCTGGGATGCCACGAGTCGAAGTTCGCGAACCGGCCGTCCTCGAAGTCCAGGCCATCGTCGCCGAACCAGAGTTCGAGTCGGTCGCGGACGAACAGCTTCCCCTGCTCGGTGAGGCGGTCGCGGTACTTCTGCGGCCCGCCACGTTCGATGTCGGCGATCTCTTCACGGAGGCGTTTCTCTCGTTCCGTCGGTGCAGCGTCCGCCGAATCGCCGTCCACGGCTGTATCTTCGGCCCCATCTTCATCGGTCACCTCGCGGACTAACGTCGGGGTTTCCTCGTCGCCGACGTACACTTCCACAGTTCGGCCGGTGTGTTCGGCGACGGCGGCCGCGATGGCCGACGCCTCGTCGCGCGTGGCCTCGGCCGCGATATGCACTTTCATACCACACCCAACGGACCCGGGGATCACAGTAGTTACCCCGCGTGCGATTATCACCTCTCGTAATGGTGGCGCACCATTGATATCGGGTGCCGGACTACTCATGTACCATGAGTGCCACCGGCCACCCCCGAGAGACGCCGCCGTCGGCCAGGCGTCGTCGCCGGTGGCTCCTGCTTCTCGCGGTATTCCTTTTGTTCCCGCTGCTCATTGCAGTCGCTTCTGGCACGGTCGCGGCCGAAGACACCGAGTCGCCGGAGTGGGGCAATGCGACGCGGGGCAACGCGACGACTATCGAGGTGTCCCTGTACGACGACGGTGGGTCGGTGGACACGAGTACGATTCAGGCAGCGGATTTCGAGCTAACCGCGGGTCGAGTGGAGAACGTCTCGGTCGCATCGATCAACGCCTCCGGCGAAAACAGGACCGGGGTGCGCGTCTCCCTGCTGCTAGAGAGAAAAGTCGACACAGACAACGTCACTGTCAGCCTCCGTGACACCGCCAGTATCACCGACGAAGCGGGGAACGAACTTCCCCACGAGTCGGTCACCGTCACCGGGATGGACGCCGTCGTGCCGAAGTACCAGTCGTTCGAGGTACGCCGCGTCAATAGCTCCACCGCCCGCATCTCTGTTGGGATTCACGAACCGATACAGCAGCTTCGAATCTCCGTCGGCGGCCCATCGCTAGACACACTCAATATCTCGGGATTCACCGAACGCACCGGTAACACGATCACGTACACACGAAAGTACACGTTCCCGGAGGAGGGTGAGTACTCGCTGCTGCTGATGTCGGTGACCGACGAGAACGGTAACGAGAACTCCTTTGGCCGACAGCGGACGTTCCTCTATGACGATTCCGCACCGAACGTCACCGTTGCCGGGCCGGAGAACGCGACGGTCGGCGAGTCGGTGACTTTCTCCGCGGCGGGGACGACAGACGATCAGGGCGTCGAGTCGGTCCGGTGGCAGGTGGGGAGCGATACGATCCTGACCGGCGAGAACATCACCGTGGCCTTCGCCTCGCCCGGCAGTCACGAAGTCACAGTGACCGCCGCCGATCCGCTCGGGAACACGGAAATTGTGACCAGAGTCGTGTCTGTGACGGGCAATGGAACCGCCGGGAACGTGACTGTGCGGCAGCCGAACGCGACCGTGGCGAACGTCTCGGTGAACGGATCCGGCCAGACACAGCAGATTCGGCCCTCGGAGGGGCCACTCGTCACCAGTGAGAACGGAACGCTGGAGCGGCTTGCCGCGTCGTTCCCGCGTAACGAATCCGCCACACTCACCGTCCGCTCCCGCCAGCCCACGCCAGCGTTTACGACTGCCACCGGGCACACCGGCGTCAGCCGGTTCGATATCGACCACGGCTCCGTTCCGGCCGAGGACGCGACGTTCACGTTTACTGTTGACCGTGACGCGCTGGCGGCGGTCGACGCGGAACCCGATGCTGTGACGCTGTTCCGGAAAGACGACGGGTGGACGCCGTTAGCGACCGACATCGCCGGCCGGAGCGAGTCACACATCGTCTACCGGGCTGACTCTTCGGGCTTCTCGACGTTCGTCGTCGGAGTCGAACAGACAGCAGCGACAGACATGGATGCGGAGGCGGCGACAACCGACTCGGAAACGTCGACGGCCGAACCCGAGACGACCGAGACACAGACAGAAGAACCCGGACAGCCGGATATCGTGGTCACGAACGCCACGGCAGTTCCATCGGAACTCGGCCCCGGCGAGCGAACCGTCATCGCCGTCGAGCTTGAAAACCGGGGAACTGCGAGCGGGGACCACAACGTGATCGTCGCGCTCAACACCTCGATACTGACGACGCGGACGGTCACGGTCCCTGCCGGTGAGACACGAACGACGGAGTTTGCTCGCTCGGTACCCGCAAACAAGACTGGTGAGCTAATGGTCGACGGGCAACGCATCGGGAACGTGACAGGCGGCAGCGGTGGCCTGCCGATTCCCGCGTTGCCGTCCATCGGGATTCCGAACCCGCTCTCGCTGTGGCCCGACGGCATCGTCGGCACCGTTCTTGGCGGGCTCCTGGGCGTCGCTGTCGGGCTGTACGGCGTTCTCAAAGCGCTGGCGATATATCTCGGTTACTGAAACAATATCCGAGCCGTCAGTCGATAGTCGCTTCGAGCCGGTCGATCAGGTCGTCGTTCCCGAGATACAGCGGCGTCCGCTCGTGTAGCTTGTCGGGCTCGATTTCGAGCAGCGACTGGTCGCCGTCGGAGGACCGACCGCCGGCCGACTCAAGGATGTAGGCCATCGGCTGTCCCTCGAACTGGACCCGGAGCTTTCCTTCGGGGCGTGACTCCAGTGCGGGGTACGAGAAGATACCGCCGTATGTGAGCACCTGATTGATGTCCGCGACCATCGCTCCGCCGTATCGGAGTTTCAGTTCGTGACGGACGTCCTCGGCGTAGGATTCGAACTCGTCTGTCCAGGAGTCGACCCCGCCGCCGAACCCGAACACTGTGGGGTCCTCCGGAACCGTCACGTCGTCGTCGACGACCCGCTTGTCGCCGTCTTCGAGGATGTACTCGCGGACGCTGCCGTCCCGGGCGACGACCATCGAGGTGATGGGGCCGTAGATGACGAACCCGGCGGCGAGTAGATTGGTGCCGACCGTCGGCGGCTGTTCGCTGTAGACGCCGAAAATCGTCCCCATCCCGCTGTTGGGTTCGAGGTTGCTCGACCCGTCGAGCGGGTCCATGGCGACGTGGAGGCGACCGTCTGTCGTTTTCACGTCCGCGCGTTCCTCGCTGGCGTAGGAGGCGACACCGTCGATGTCAAGCACCCGCTCCTCGAACAGTTCGTCGGCGCGCAGATCAGCCGCGAGCTGGTCGTCGCCGGTGGGGTTGACCGAGTTGCTCTGGCCACGGTGGTCGGCGATGGCGCGGCGGACGTCCGGTGTCGTCGCGGCGATGGTCTCGATGACTGCCGTGACTGTCTGCTCGGCTTCGGTGGTCGAAATGTCGAGTGACTTACTCATTTGTCAGATTAGGGGCAGGGACTGGCCATCCGGTGACCAGTCGAATTTTTCTCCGAGCCTGCTGCCCGCAGGGTCTCTCATCACCAGTAGGTTCCCCGGCACACCATAAGTATCTTTTTGCTGACATTTACTACATTTCGAGTGAATATTCAGCCGCGGGGCAGTGCTTGCCGGTAAGCCTGTGACAGGTTGACTCGGTCGGATTGGGGCCGCCATGCCGATCCGATACCGTCGGCAGACTTACACGACCGCCGGACGAAGGCGCGGGTATGCATCTCGAAACAGTCGACACCGTCGGCGTCGTCGGAGCCGGAACGATGGGTAACGGTATCGCACAGGTCACAGCGACGGCCGGCTACGACGTCGTCATGCGCGATGTAACAGACGAACTGGTTGCCGCCGGGTTCGAGGAGATCCAGTCGAGCTTCGAGACGCTCGTTGCGCGCGACACAGTGACAGAACAGGAAGCAGAAGCGGCAACAGCCCGCATCACCGGAACCACAGAGATGGAGGACCTCGCGGATGCCGACCTCGTCGTCGAGGCCGTAACAGAAAACATGGACATCAAGCAGTCCGTGTTCGAGGAGCTCGACGCCGTCTGCGGGCCGGACACGGTGCTAGCCAGCAACACGAGCACGCTCTCGATTACGACCATCGCTAGCGTCACCGAACGGCCAGAACAGGTCCTCGGACTGCACTTCATGAACCCTGTACCGATCATGAAAGGCGTCGAACTCGTCGTCGGTGAGAAAACGAGCGACGAGACGGTGACGCTGGGCCGCGAGTTCGCACACGACATCGGCAAGGAGACCTGGGAGGCCGACGACAAGCCCGGGTTCGTCGTGAACCGGGTGCTGATGCCCTGGATAAACGAGGGCATCCGGGCGTACGACGAGGGCGTCGCGGATAAGGCCGACATCGACCGCGGGCTAACTCTCGGAACGAACGTCCCCATGGGGCCGCTCGAACTGGCCGACCACATCGGCCTCGACGTGGTCCTCGATGCCTCCGAAACGCTGTATGAGGAACTGGGCGACCGCTACAAGCCCGCATACCTGCTCAAACGCAAAGTCACGGCCGGCGACCTCGGCAAAAAGTCCGGGCGGGGCTTCTACGACTACGACTGATAGATCTGCGGTGGCGAGCACAGATAGTAGCGAGCCGAGTACCATACCCGGCAACGGGCCGCGCGTTGGCCAACAGTAAAGACCCAACCCGCGTTAGAATCTGTCATGGACTTTAGCCCCACACAGGAACAACGCCAGATACAGGAAATGGTCTCGGAGTTCGTCGACGACGAGGTCAAGCCGCGGGCGGCGGAGATCGACGAAACCGACGAGTTCCCGTGGGACCTCGTCGACGAGATGGCTGATCTGGGCCTGATGGGAATGCCGATTCCGGAGGAGTACGGCGGGGCCGAACTGGACTACCACAGCTACGCGATGGCCCTCGAAGAGATTTCGCGGGGAAGCGGCGGGCTCGGCACAATCGTCGCCGCCCACATCTCGCTGGCCTGCAACATGATCTACGAGTTCGGCAACGAGGCTCAGAAAGAGACCTACCTCACGCCGCTGGCCGAAGGCGAGGAGATCGGCGCGTTCGCCCTCTCCGAAGCAGGCGCGGGCAGTGACGTGCCGGCGATGGATACCACTGCCGAACCGGTCGACGGCGGCGACGCCTATCTGGTCAACGGCGGGAAGCTCTGGATCTCCAACGGCTCCGTCGCCGACACTGTCGTCCTGTTCGCGAAGACCGACCCCGAGGCCGGCAACAAGGGTATCTCCTCGTTCATCGTCCGCCCCGAGGAGGACGACGGCTTCATCGTCGAAGGGACCGAGCACAAACTCGGCGACAAGGGCTGTCCGACCGCCGAACTGCGGTTCGACGATATGCGCATCCCCGCCGACCGTATGCTCGGCGAGGAAGGCCGCGGGTTCGTCCACGCGCTCAAGACGCTCAACGGCGGCCGCATCACTATCGCTGCCCGCGGCGTCGGCATCGCCCAGGCCGCACTGGACGAGGCGCTGCAGTACGCGCAGGACCGCGAGCAGTTCGACCAGCCCATCAGCGACTTCCAGGCCATCCAGCACAAGCTCGCCGACATGGACACGAAAACGCAGGCCGCCCGCCTGCTGATGCATCAGGCGGCCGACAAGAAGATGGCCGGCGAGTCGTTCGTCAAAGAGGCCGCCCAGGCCAAACTGTACGCCTCAGAGGTGTCCCGTGAAGTGGCGAACGAGGGCATTCAGGTCCACGGCGGCTACGGCTACACGAAGGACTTCCCGGCCGAGCGGTTCTACCGCGACGCGAAACTCAACGAGATTTACGAGGGCACCAGCGAGGTCCTCCGCAATACCATTGCCAGCGAGCTTCTCGATTAGGGAATCGAGAGGAGTCCTTCGACGACCACCGCACGCGTGAAGTAAAACGGCTTTCCGTCCGCACGGTAGCGGTTCGCACTGATTGTTCCGAGCGCGAGGAGTACCGCCACGCCGACGGTCCCGGCGAGCATCCCGACAATTTCCGACGGCTGAACAGCTGTGCGTGCGAAGACGTACGTTGCGACGCTGGCGAGCGCCGCGAACGGGAGGGCGTCCAAGCCTGCCAGGAGGAGCGAGCGGGACAGGGACATACCTGTGTTCTGTGGGAGCGGTCACAAAAAGGGTACCCCATCAACGGCGGCGCAACGAAATCCAGCAGAGGCTGGCAAGCAGCGCCGTCAACCGTCCTCACCAAGCGCCTCGCGCATCCACTCGAACTGGTCTCGAAGCCGCCGCTCACCGGCGTCGGTCAGTGAGTACTTGTCAGCGATGCCGTCCTCGCGGTGGGTAACGAACCCGGCCGATTCCAGCGCGTCGAGCGCGCCGTAGAAGCTCTTCGGTTCGATTCGCGTGTCGTAGCGGCGTTCGAGCCGCGTCTTCAGCCGCTGGCCGGAGAGTTCGCCGTCCTCGGCGGCGGCCAGCAGGACGCACATATCGCGCCGACGGCCGCTCTGAAGCCACTTCGCCATATGTGTCTCGTCACAGCCGTCCGGTTTCGCGTTTGCGGTTCCGAGCGGACCGCCAGGTTCGCATACCCCCGCTCCCTAGAGCCGCCGATGACCGACTCCGAACTCCCCGTCGAGGCGTCAGCGGACGGTATCACGGCCACCTATCGAGAGACCGACGAGGAACGGCTGCTGACATTCGAGAGCGACGGCGGGAGCGCCGCGGTCGCACAGAACATCGAGGGGTACGCGATGCTGAAGGTCCGACCGACCGCGGACGGCGACGAACTGGAGCGATACTACGGCTTCGACATGGCGCTTGACCACGCGGCGGAACTGCTGGGCGTATCCCCGAATGTGCTTCCGGTCCCAGAGCCGGCTGCCGACATGGGGATGTAGCCACCCGGCTCGCCCGCCACAGCGACTACTTGTTTGACTCGTGACTCGGTCGGGAGTGGGGCGACACTGTGCCAGCTACTCGAAGCGGACTGGTACGTAGGTGAGGACGAATCAGTGCGTGAACGACTGCAATCAGAGCTATTCAGTACCCATCCCGACAAAATAGCACTATTTCTGATACGTCTAATTCATTAGCAGTACGTATCGAACCGAGGCAATATGACCGCTCTAAAAACATCATACGAATATTATAAACTTGCTTTAATAATCACTGCTACCCCTCACTCGCATGGTCGATTTCACTCGACGGCAGGTGCTTTCACAGTCGGTGGCTGCTGCGCTTGGGGCCAGCGTCATCGGCGTGGCAAGTGGGGAAGAGGTCGAAGAGACAGACACACCGGGCGCTCCGAGCGTCGCCGGGAGTCTCAAACGCTTCTCGACGACGGCGTTCGGTGCGGAGGTGACCGGCCCGTTCGTCTTCGAAGACGGGTCACTACTGTACAGTCTCCAGCACCCGGAAGGGGAGAACCCCGAACCGTTTGGACGGGCTGCGGTGGGCTATTTCAGCGGCTTCCAGTTCGAGTTCGACGGGAGTAACGACGATTTCCCGGAGGTGGGGGTTCCGGACACCGAGGAGAAACAGCGTCAGGTCCGGTCCGCAGCCGGCGACTACGAAATCCTCGTGCAGGGACGCGAACCCATCAACGGTGGGGCGGAACGGCTCGGTGTAGTCCAGACGCCCGACGGGACGGATATCACCCAGGAGAACTTCGCTGGCACCCAGTACGGCGGTGCGGCGACGAACCCCGACTGTAATCAGTTCGTCCCGACCAACGACGAGGGGACCGAGGGATACCTGTTCACGAACTGGGAGAACAGCCCCGGATGCGTCTCGCGGGTCCCCCTTAGCCAGGACGAAAACGGCGAGTGGAGTGCGGACACCGGGAACGCAATGAACTTGACCAACACCGACTCCCTCCGTGAACACGGCGGGACGCGGATCAACTGCTACGGGGACCTCAGTCCGTGGGAGACGATGATTTCCGCCGAGGAGAACTACGCACACCCCCGCGTCAGTCTGACGGCGACGGTGAGCGACATCGTCGAGGCGGGGTCGGGCGAGGGACTCATCGGCGGATGTCAGTTCTGGAACCGGCCGAATCCGAGCGAGATATCGGGCGCGATCGAGTCCTACGCCGAGAGCGGCGACCTCGACGAGAACTTCGGCCCGCAGGGCTACTGGGCGCTGACCGGCGTCGAGTTCCTCGCGTACTACCTCGGCGCGGAGCGCGATGACCAGGGCGACGGCGAGAACCTCGCAACGACGCTGCTCGACGACGTGTATCCGAACCCGTACCGGTACGGGTACTTCGTCGACTTCCGCGAACCGACCGCTGACGAACCCGAAGCGGTCAAGTACTACGTGATGGGGCGGGCCTCGTGGGAGGCACCCGACATCGAAGGCGACCAGCGGACCGTCTACGGCTGTTCCGACGGCGACAGCAAGGGCATCTACAAGTTCGTTGCCGACGAGCCGATTCCGGAGTACGACGACCCAATGGACGTCGCCGGGACGCTGTACGCACCGAAGATCACGAACGACGCGGCCAACGCCGCCGAAGCCGGGGAGCGGAACTCCCCTGCACAGACCCCGCTCGAAATCGAGTGGATAGAACTCGGCCACGCCACGAACGGCGAGGTCGAGTCCTGGGTCGCCGAGTACGACGACGTGACCCAGGCCGACTACCTCAGCGCACACGCTGACTGGGAAGACGGCGACGAGGTGACCGAAGCGGCCATCAAGGAAGCCGATCTCTCCGTCATCGAGAACGGGAATCAGAACTACATCACGAACGAGGACATCGTCGAGTGGGCCGAGCAGTACGAGGCCAACGGTCCCGACGGCGTCGACGAGGACCTCCGGCGCGTCCCGTTCTTGGAGACCCGCGCGGCCGCCAAGGAAATCGGCGCGTCAATCGAGTTCAACAAGGCCGAGGGCGTCGACAGCGTCGACGACTCCCAGCCCGGCGATTTCATCTACTTCGGCATTTCGGAGTTCAACGACGCGCTCGCGGACGACGAGGGCGACATCCAGATGGACCGCGTCGACGGCGGCGTTGTCTACCGCGGGGTGCTGGAATCGGACTACAACGTCTCGACGCTCGAACCGGTCATCACCGGCCCCGACTTCACCGACTCGCCGGAAGACGCAAACGACGCGCTCCGGAACATCGACAACGTCTACACGATGCGCGACGGCCGCGTCATCTGCTGTGAAGACGGCTTCGGCGGCCCCGCCCGCTCGTATCCGAACGATGGCCTCTATGTCTACCAGCCCAACGTCGTCGTCAGCGCCAACTCCGCCGCGGTCGGCAGCGGGTCGACGGGTAGCGTCCCGCTGACCGCCTCGTCGCTCCCCGCTGGCTTCTCCGGCGCTCGGCTCACCGTCAGCGTCTCGAACCCCGAAATCGCGTCTATCACCGGTGTCTCCTTCCCCGACGCGCTCGGACTCACCGAGAGTTCCATCAGCGACGACGGCTCGTCGGCGACAATCCGGGTTGCCGACGTCAACACGAACGTCCAGTCCGGCGCGATGGACGTGCCACTCGCAACGCTCGACGTCCGCGCCAACGGCGGTGGCACGACCGACCTGACCGTCTCCATCGAGCAGATGGACGACGAGAACGGCAACGCCATCGAGGCAGAGGTCCGAAACGGCATCGTCGTGGGCGGCCCGAAGACGGTCGTCGGCGACGCCGCGCCGACCGATCCCGACGGCGACGGCCACTTCGAGGACCTCAACGGTAATGGCCGTCTCGACTACGAGGACGTGCAGGTGCTGTTCTCGAACATGGACTCCGACAGCATCCAGTTGAACACCGGCGCGTACGACTTCAACGAGAACGGCAAGATCGATTTCGCGGACGTGACAGCGCTCTACGAAGAGGTCAACTGACTGCCGCGACCGAGCCATCCTCCCATCTTTCGATACAGCAACACAATGACCGACGACACCACCTGTTCGATACGCGGTCGCGTCCGAACCGCCAGTCGCCCCCTCGCGCTCGTCGCGCTCGTCCTCCTCGCGGGGACGGTCCCCGCGCTCGCCACAGGGCAGAGCACGCCGACAATCAGCATCGAGGCCGGCTCCGTCGCTGCCGGCGAAACGACGGCCGTGCCGGTGGTCCTCACCAGCGCGCCGGACGGACTGGCCGGCTACCAGCTCGAACTCGCCGTCGACGACCCCGCTGTCGCCCGGTTCGAGAACGCGAGCTACCCCGACCGGTTCGGACTCACGACCGACCCCGTTGTCAGTTCAGACGGCGGGACGGTCACGCTCGAAGCGGCGGACCTCGACGGACAGATCGAGCCCGGAGCCAGCGACGTGGTACTCGCGACGGTCTCGCTTACCGGCGTCGACGGCGGTGAGACGCAGGTGACCGTCGCATCGAACCAGGTCGACGCCGACGGCGGCGGCGCAGTCGAGCCAGCGACCGAACCGGCGGCGCTCGCAGTGTCACCGGGCGCGACGACGGAGACAGTGGCCGCCGTGACCGAAGCATCGTCACCCGCCAGCGAGTCCACAGCCGAGTCAGCCGGCACCGCGAGCGCCGCAGGTGCCACAGAGGGCGACTCCGCGGGCGGCGGCGACCAGTCGACGACCGGCGCGAACGGTTCACTCCCGATAGCGCTGGCCATTGCCGCACTCGCCGCGGTGGCGGCGCTCGCAGCCAGAACGAGCCGACGACCGTAGACCAGTCCAACCTATCCATGCCACAACCAGACACCACCGCTGCACCGACGGATAGCTCGACCTACCGCGAGTACATCCTCGACGTACGTATCGTCGAGCGAACGACAGGCGACGGCGACACGCGCTACCGATTCGAGGCCCCGGACCACCAGGGGATCGAGTTCGCCGACCCCGAGATGGCGACGCTGTACGCCGACGTGTACTTCGACGTGAACGGCTTCCAGGAGGCCGGGACCGGCGACCGCGGCGTGCCGCCGACAGTCATACAGGCTGGCCGTGATACGCTCGTGGCGTACTTCCTCACGCAGGACGGCGTCGACGTTCACTGGGCCGCGTCGTTCTACGGCGAGAAACCGGAGAAAATCGAACGGTACGTCTCACGCGTCCGCAAGCGGTCGAAGAAAATCCGCGAAGGGGCGAAAGAACGGGGCCACGCCTGACACGCCGTGTGGCTACTCCCGACCGAACAGCCGCTCTCGGAGGGAACGCGACGACGGGCGCTCGGTCAGCAGGACCGGCGTATCGAGCGTCTCGATGACGTCGAACACCAGCGAGCCGCGAACGATGCGTGATAGCAGGCCTCGTTCCGTCGCGCCGACGATGACGAGGCTGTAGTCGCGGCCGATCCGTTCGATGGTCCTCTCGATGTCACCGGTTTCAATGCGTATCTCGGCGTCGGTCAAGTCGTGTTCCGCCGCCCACTCGCGCAGGAACGTGCGACCGCTCTCTTCTGCACCGGGGTCGACGACGTGGAGCAGGTCGACGGCTACGTCGACAGTTTCCTGGAGCGCTTTGGCGACCTCCGCGGAAAGGTCCGACGAGAGACCGCCAGCGGTCGGAACCAGGACGTCACTGAGGTCGAGGTCCTGCCCGTCCAGCACGAGGAAGTCACACGGCAAGTCGTGGGCCAGTTCGTCCAGCGTGCCTTCGGCGCGACCGCCGGCGAACTGGGTGCCGCCGTAGCCCATCACGACGGTGTCGGCGTTGTTCGTCCGGGCCGCGTCGAACACCTCCCCGATGCCGCGGTGTGAGAGGATCGTCTTCGTCTCTATCGGCACATCGAAGGCCTCCGCGTCGGCCTTGGCGGCGTCCAGAAGGCTTTCCGAGGTAGCGTCTATCTGGTTCCGGTTCGCGGCGGCGGTTTCGAGCGCGGTCTGGTCCGGCACCGTCGCGATGTGGGTCGCGAGCACCCGTCCGCCTTCGTGTTTCGCCAGCGCACCTGCGAGGGTGATGAGCGCGCTCTCGGTGCGGGGATTCGCAAGTGCCACCATGATCGTCGGTCCCCCGGTTCCGTTCGGTGCGACCGCGTCGGCGGCGTTCACCACCTGGTCCGGGAGCTGCTCCTCGCGGTTGCTGATGTAGTCGGAGAGCACACCCTGCTGTGTGGTTTTGCCGCGCGCGTAGACGAAATACCATGCGACCGCGACAAGGACGAATCCGGCCGACAGCGCAATCTCGATACTGTCCATGAACGCGACGAGGCCGAGCGAGAGTACCGCACCGAGTATCGGCGTGATGGGGTACAGCGGCACGGTGAAATCCGGGTCGTACTCCGGCACGTCGGCCTCGCGGAAGACGATGAGTCCCACGTTCATCAGGGCGTAGACGATGAGGTGGAGGACGCTGGCCGCCTTCGCCAGCACCTCGATGTCCCGTCCGAGGAACGCGATAAAGACGATGATGAGCCCGCCGGTGACCAGAATCGAGCGATAGGGCGTGGCGTAGTTGGGATGGATCTCGTTGAGCCAGTTCGTGACGATCTTGTCCCGGCCCATTGCGAAGTTGATCCGGGCCGAGGCGAGAATCGACGCGTTCGCGGAGGACGCTGTCGCCAGCAGTGCGCCGACGGTCATAATCGCCGCGGCACCGGCGGCCACGCCGCCTATCGGTCCGATAGATGCCGGGAACGCGACCTCCGCGGCCTGTGCGACCGGGGCATCCTGACTGAGGTCCGGCCACGGAACGACGCCGAGCATCATCGACACGAGGATGGCGTAGATGACGGTCACGATGCCGACGCTTCCGATGATAGCAATCGGCAGGTTCCGACCCGGATTTTTGAGTTCCTCAGCGACGGTCGCAATCTTTGCGTACCCCAGGAAAGAGACGAATACGAGCGCCGTCGCCGGGAGAATCGCGCCGGTCCCGAACGGGGCGAGCCCGTCCTCGCCGGCGAGGGTCGCGTAGTCGAATGAAAAGAAGCCCGCAATGGCAAAGACGGTGAGAATAGAGAGCAGGATAAAGACAATCACCGTCTGGATGCCACCGGTTTCCTTTGCGCCGATGTAGTTGACGGCGACGAATATCGCCCCAGCGATGAGCGCCCCTATCTGAATGGGATTGAGAAAGGCGATTTCAGGGAGTGGGACGAAGACGGCGAGATACTGGCCGAACCCGATACAGTAGAACGCCGAGGCGAAGGCCAAGCCCATCCAGTCACCCATTCCGGCTATCGAGCCAAACAGTGGCCCGAGTGACTTGTTGATGTAGTAGTACCCGCCGCCCGCCTTCGGCATCGCCGTGCCGAGTTCCGAAACCGATAGCGCGTTCACCATCGCAATCAGTCCACCAACGACGAACGAGACGACGACGATGGGACCGGCCGCGTTCGCGGCCACGCCGGGCAGGACGAAAATACCGGCACCGATCATCGTCCCGATGCCGATGGTCATCGCCGACACCAGCCCGAGGTCTTTCGCCAGTTCTTCGTCGCTCATTCCTTCGAGTCCGCCTGTGGAAGTGCAATCACCGGTACCTCCGCGTTCGTCACAAGCTTCAACGAGAGATCACCGGAGAGGAACTGCATGAGGCGACCACCACCGCGGGACCGGTATGCGATGGCGCTCGCCTCGACTTCCTCGGCGACATCGAAGATAGCCTCGACGACGTCCCGAGCGTACGCGGTGCGGTCGTCGGCGTCAGGGAACACCGTCCTGACGGCCGCATACGACTCTGCCGCCAGCTCTTCTGACTGCTCGACTGGCGTCTTGTCCGGAACACCCTCGCCTTTTTCGACGACGTGTAACGCCGTCACCTGCTCCGGCTCGTACGGTTCGAGCGCAGTCGCCGTCGTAAGCCCGTCGTCCTCGTTGGCAACCGGTAGCAAGACATGTGCAAGAATGTCCGTGGTTGTCTCGTTGGTGCTACTGTTCATACACAGACGGAGTAGATAGGTCGGTAAGAATGTGTCTACTTATATCGTATATTCGAACCTTATTTAAATATAGGTATTCGAATTCGGAAAACCAATCGTCGTCAACGGAACACTCGGATCGGTACCTGTCAGTATATAGCGAGTTCCGTGGCGGAAGGGAAAACCCTACAGCAGCGCTGTTCCCGAGTATCTCCGTCAGAAGCAGCGCTGTTGGAACGTGGGGCTTTTTCATATCGGGAGTGTGAGCGTCAGTTAATGGTCGGTGATCAGTGATGTCGGTTCGCGTCGACTGGCGACAGAGTGTCGCCCTGACCGGCACAGTAATCAAGTATCTCGCCGTCGCAATGCTGGTCCCGCTCGGGATCAGTTTTCTGTACGGAGAAGATACCGTCGTCTTCCTGATTTCTATCGCGATCGCCATCACGCTCGGCATAGCGCTGGAGCAAGCCAGCGACAGTCACGAACTCGGGCCACGCGAGGCGCTGCTGTTCGTCGGCCTCTCCTGGGGTGCTGTCGCGGTTATCGGCGCGATCCCCTACGTTATCGCCGGGTACGGGACCGAATCAGCGCTCGGTGAACCCGTGAACGCGCTGTTCGAGTCGATGTCCGGCTTCACGACGACCGGGGCGACTGTCACCAACGAAATCTCGTTTGCCCGCCACTCGCATGCGCTGTTGATGTGGCGACAGCTCACCCAGTGGCTCGGCGGGATGGGTATCATCGTTCTGATGGTCGCCATTCTTCCGGAAGCGGCCGTCAACGGGGCGCAGTTGATCGAATCCGAAGCGCCCGGCCCCGAACTCCAGAAGCTGACGCCGAAGATAGCCGAAACCGCACGGCTCCTCTGGCTGTTCTATCTGGGCTTTACCGTTCTGTATATCCTCATTCTGCTCGGCCTCCATTACACGGGCTACGCACCGAACATGGATGCGTATAATGCCGTCGCACACGGGTTCACGACGCTGCCCACCGGCGGGTTCTCCCCCCAGGCCGAGAGCATCGCCTACTTCTCACCGGCCGTCCAGTGGGTCGTCATCCCGTTCATGCTCATCGCCGGGATGAACTTCGCGCTGTTTTACCTCCTGTTACAGGACGAGTACGCCGCCTTCCTTCAGGACCGCGAACTCCAGGCGTACCTCGGTGCGAACGCCGGCGTGGCCGTCATCCTCTGGGGACTGCTCTTTACCGGGTCCGCGCCGCCGCTCGAACTCGGCGGTGTGACACAGGGAGCACTGGAGAACTCGCTCCGGCAAGCCACATTCCAGGTCGCCTCGCTGCTGAACTCGACCGGGTACGCGACCAGTAACTTCGCCGAATGGGGTAACACCGCAAAGGGAGTCCTGTTGTTCGCGATGTTCATCGGTGGCTCCGCAGGGTCGACCGGTGGCGGTGTCAAGATAGTCCGATGGCTGGTCGTGCTCAAGAGCATCCGACGCCAACTGTTCACGACAGCTCATCCCAGCGCTGTCAAACCAGTTCGGCTCGGCGGGCAGGTCATCGACGAGGACGTCATCAACGCGATATACGGGTTCACGCTGTTGTACCTGCTCACGTTCGGTGTCGCGACAGTGTTTCTCCTCCTCGATGCGGGCCGTGTCGGGCTCGACCTGACTGTCTTCGAAGCCATCAGCGCAAGCCTGGCGACCATCGGGAACATCGGTCCCGGGTTCGGGTTTCTGGGGCCGTTCGGGACCTACGAACTCTTCCCGGAGACCAGCAAACTGCTGATGATATTCCTGATGTGGATCGGTCGACTGGAGATCATCCCGGTGTTCGTGATATTCACCGGCGCGTTCTGGAACGAGTGAGTCCGGGAGACTCGTTCCGTCGGCAGTTCTAGCTGGCAGTTCAGTTATGTACCTACCCGACGGAGACTTCGGTATGACCAGTCCTGCAGACGAACCGACACCACCTGAGGGGGTTCCGGACCGGGTGGCGACGGACCTACCGGAGTTGACGCCTGAAGAACTCCGCAACACGATCATCTACGCGCAGGAACTGCTGCAGTTCCACGACGAGACGGCGTCGCCGATAGAACCGGGTCCCAACGAAGACATCATCCGGGCAACCGAACGCGACGGCTACACTGAGGTGGTAAAGCTGGCTTCCTGTGCTCAGGGCTGTGACGACTGTCCCCACGGTCCGTATCTCTACCACGTCAAACAGGAATCCCGGCCCGAGGGTGGAACGAAGGCACGCTGGATGTTCCTCGGCGAGGTCTATCCCGACGACGGAGAGTAAGGGGCCGCCCGCTCAACTACGGTTCCAGCCCGTACAGTCCAGCGCGGATGAACACGAGTATCGGGATGATTTCCAGCCGGCCGACCCACATATTCAGCACGAACATCCCCTCCGCGAGCGGGGACATCGACGGGCCGGTGATGCCCGAGGAGAGGCCGACGTTCCCCTGCGCGCTGGCGACTTCAAACAGGGCATCGGCGTAGCGAACTCCGGTCCCGCGACGTTGGTGAGGACGACGCTGCTGGTCACCAGAATGATGAGCCACAGCAGCGTGACGATGGCCGCTTCGCTGAACTCCCGTTCCATCGACTCGCGGTCAAGCGTCCGGTCCCCGATGCGGGCCGTAATCACCGCGTTCGTCGGGAGGAACACCCGCGAGAACTGCCAGATGATGCCGCGAGCGATGGTGTAGCCACGGATGATCTTGATGCCGCCGACGGTGGACCCGGCAGCGCCGCCGAGCACCATCGCGCCGACCACGAGCACTTTCCCGCCAGCGAGCCAGCGGCCGATCGGGGCCGACTGGAACCCGGTACAGCTGAGGGCGCTGACCCACTGGAACGTCGAGTCCCGGACCGCATCGAGCTGTGCGGCGTCGAGCATCGGCACCGAAAACGGCAGGAACGACTGGGTGGCAAACGCCTCAGTCGTCGCGGGCACGGACCATACGTTCTGTGCCGAGAGCGCGACGACGCCGAGCGCGAGCAGGATGAACAGCCAGCGAGTCTGTAAGTCCGACACCAGTTCGCGAATCTGCCTGTCGTGCAAGACGACGTAGTGGACCGGGAACGCGACCGCACCGAGAATCATGATCGGCAACAGAACGGTTTCGACGAGCGGCGAGTTGTACGTCGCAATCGAGTTGTCCGTGACCGAGAACCCGCCAGTCGTGAGCCCGGTCATGGCGTGGTTGAGCGCCTGCCAGGCGACCTCCCACAGGGGGAGCGACTCGGCGTACTCGCTATCGCTGGCGAGGATGGCACCGAACAGGAGCGCGAACGAGAGCACCGTGTAGCCGACGACGAGTTTCCAGACCGTTCGGACGGTGGAGACGACGCTCGGGTGAATCTTCTCCTCGCGGGCCTCGCTCTGGTAGAGCGCGTAACTGCCGCTGCCGGGCCGCGAGAGGATGGAGACGGTCAGGACGATGACGCCGACGCCGCCGACGTACTGGATGAACGACCGCCACCACTGAACTGCGCGGGGGAGCGAGGGCTCGTGAATCGCCATCGTCAGGCCGCTCCCGGTCCATCCGCTCATGCTCTCGAAGAAGGCGTGAAGCGGGTTCCGGAAGTACGCCAGACTGGAGAGCGTCGTCGTCCCGCCGACCCTGATCGGCTCCCACGTACTCGTGTCCGCTCCGACTGGAACGAACGTATCCATGACGGCGGGGGGCGTGAACCACGCGGTCAACAGGAACGGCAGCGAGCCGAACGTGGCGACCAGCAGCCACCCGCCGGCGGCGATGACCATGCCGTGTTTCATCTGGGGGCCGGCGCGTCGGTGAACCCACGGTTCGCGAGACCGCCGACGGCGGCGGTCACCCCGGCCGCGGTGAAGAACCCGAGAGCGGCGTGAAACTCCTGAAAGCCGAGCGCAATGGCGGCCGTAATCGTCATCAGCCCGGCCTCCATCAGCAGGAGCGAGCCGATATCACGGGCGATTGTTTTCAGGTCCGTCGGGAGTAGCCCGCCGTTCCGTCGCGACATGTCAGTTGTGGTCCTCGGAGTGACCGAAGATGTCGGTTACCTCCGGTGTCGCCCCCTCGCCCGAGTAGACCGTTAGCAAGTCGTCGGCCTCGATACGTGTATTGCCGCGGGGTGTTATCGGGTCGCCCTCGCCGTTGCGCTCGATGGCCACGATGAGCGTCTGGCCGCCGATGAGGCCTTCCGTATTGGCCTCCTGCAACGTCTTACCCGCAATCGGTGCGCCGGGTGTGACAGTGATCTCGAACACTTCCGCCTGGTCGCCGATGCGCATGAAGTCGACGATAGACGGCCGTTTGACGGCCCGATAGAGGTACTCGGCGATGAGCCGCTGTGGGTTCTGCATCGTGTTGACGCCGATCTGGCGGAACACGTTCATGTGCTCGGGGTTGTGGACGACCGAGACGATGTCCGGCACTTCCAGTTCCTGTGCCAGCAGACAGACCATGATGTTCGTCGCGTCCTGATCGGTCGTCGATATGAGCGCATCGGCACGGTCCGCACCGGCGTCCTCTAGCGTGTCTTTCGACGTCGCATCGTCGTTGATAACGAGACAGTCGTACTGTCTCGACGCACGTTCCGCTCGCTCCTCGTCCCTTTCGATGGCAACGACCTCGTTGCCGCCTGCTGTCGCGATTTCAAGCAACGGCGACCCGATATCACCGGCGCGACGATGACGATATACATTTTTGCCAGTGACTGAACCGATGGTTGAAAGACTACCGTTATCAATCACAAGCAGGACATTGCGGGTAGTTCGGTCTGTCAGTGCCTTCTCCTCCCAAACCACTATACTGTCCCCGATTGAACTGCTCGGTATGGCAAACATCACCGAGCAGTTCGACCATCCGGTTTGGCTGACAGCCGCCGGGACACTCGCCGGCTACGGCCTCATCCTTCTGTTCATGTTTCTGTTACTGTTCATCGTCCCGTACCTCCTCTTCCCGGCCTGAGACGGGACGGTGTAGATTATTTCCGGGTAGCTCCCGGCGTCGGAACAGACCGGGACATCGCGCAAACAATCCGTATGCGTCGAAGCCGTCCCACCGGCCGCTACTCGTACCTCGAATCGATGAGAAATCCGAGTGAGATGAGTCCACAGACCATCGACAGGAACCCGGTCATAGCGAGGCCAAACGGCGGTTCGTCGCCGGGATAGGTTACGAGTCCGCCGAAGGAGCCGATACTGATGCCCCACAGGCCGACCGTTAGCACGAGGTCCGCATACGTGTTCCAAGCGTCTTCGAGCGCGGGTTCGACGCGAGCGAGCCACCACCCGGTCGCGTCCTCCTGAGATAACGACCCGCGACCCAGAACCTGGCGAACTGCGGGCCGGCCGCCAGCGACGGCGAGTGCAGCAGTAGCGAGTACCGCAATTCCCGCCAGCACTGACACTGAGGCCGCCCGGACCTGCAACAACAGAAACAGGCTGACGTAGCCCAGAACCGCGATGCCTGCGGTGAGTCCCCGGAGTGCGTTCCCGATGCTCATTTCCCGTTGCTGGTTCCCTTCGAACTGATCGGTATAGTGTTGTCCGTCTTACTGCGACGCTACTGCTTCGTACTGCGGTCAACGTGCCGCTACAGGGGTATCGCAGTTAGTAAATAGGTCCGCGAGGGAGTACACGTCGATGGAAGGGAAGGCAGCAGCGCCCGCAGCAGGGACGGTCCTCAACGCGCTCGCGACCGGCCGCGGTGCGGCGTTTGCTATCGACGAGTACACGACAGCGACCGTCACGCTCTCGACTGAGACCGACGGTGTCACTGGCGAGGTGGATGGTGCTCCGGACGCCGACACGCGGCTCATCGAACGCTGTGTCGAGTACGTCATCGACGCCCACGGCGGCCCACAGAACGTGGGCGTCCCGGCGGTCTCCGGCGGGACTGTCCGCACAGAGAGCGAGGTTCCGATGGCGTCGGGGCTCAAAAGCTCCAGTGCGGCCGCAAACGCGACCGTCATGGCGACGCTCGACGCACTCGACGCGACTGAGCGGATGAGCCGCGAGGACATGGCCCGCCTCGGCGTCATGGCCGCCCGCGACGTGGGCGTCACCGTCACCGGGGCCTTCGACGACGCGTCGGCGTCGATGCTCGGCGGTGTCACCGTCACCGACAACGAGGACGACGCGCTCCTTGCCCGCGAGGAAATCGACTGGGACGTGCTCGTCTGGACGCCGCCGGAACAGTCGTTCAGTGCTGACGCGGATGTCGAGCGATGCCGCCAGATCGCACCGATGGCCCGCCTCGTCGAGGACCTCGCACTCGACGGCGACTATCAGCGGGCCATGACGGTCAACGGCCTCGCGTTCTCGGCCGCGCTGGACTTCGAGACGGACCCGGTACTCGACGCGCTCCAGCACGTCGAAGGCGTCTCGCTGTCGGGGACGGGGCCGTCGTTCACTGCCGTTGGCGAGCGGGCCGCACTCGAAGCCGTACAGGACGCCTGGGACGAGCGACCCGGAGCGACCTGGCTGACGACGACACAGACCAAGGGAACACACACAGTATGAGCACGAACCCGAACCCAGAGGACATGTCGCTGGACGAACTGCGCGACGAAATCCGGACTATCGACCAGGAGATCGTCGAGAAGATCGCACAGCGAACCTACGTGGCCGACACCATCGCACAGGTCAAAGACGAGAAGGGGCTGCCGACGACCGACGAGCAACAGGAGCAAGCCGTCATGGACCGCGCCGGCGACAACGCGGAGCAGTTCGACGTTGACGAGAACCTCGTGAAAGCGATTTTCCGACTCCTGATCGAACTGAACAAGGTCGAACAAAGAGAGAGTCGATAGCGGGACTAGTACTCCCAGAGGCGGGTAATCCGCGAGTCGATATCGGGATGGGCCGCTCGGAGTGCGTCGACATCGGTTTCACCGTCGACGTTGATGACGTGGACTTCGCCCCGTCGGCCGCCGTACACGTCCTGAAAGTCGTAGACGACGCCGAACACGTCCACAGCGTCGGGAACGTCGTCGCTGCTGCGGAGGAACTCGACTTGCCTGTCGACGTTGTACTCGACGAGTCGGTTGACAGCCGCCGCCCGCTCGATGTCTTCGGGAAGGTGTTCCAGCGCGGGCTCAAGATGCGGTTTGAGAACGCCGAGGCAGTGCTCGATACCGGCCGGCTCATCGAGGCCGTCCGTCAGGTCGTCGTAGGTCGCCGTCACCGCTCCACAGCCGGTGTGGCCGACGACGATGGCGGTTTCGGTCATCGTGTGCTCGATGGGGTACAACACGTCACCCGAGACCGCCTCGCCGGACGCGGTCCGCTGGATGACTCGGTTTCCGATATTGCTACAGGTGAAGAGATGTCCCGGCTCGCTGTTGCCCCACATATGGTCCTGGAGCACCCGCGAATCGGAGCAACAGACCGTGACAGCGTCGGGCGTTTGCGAGTTCTGGACCTGGTCGAACCGGTCCCGGAACTCCGCCGCGTGGTCGGCGTTTCCGGCAAGTAAATCGCGTAATAACTGGCTCATGCGTGGGCAGATAGCCGCCATGAAGTAAACTCATTGGACTGGGGCAGTGTTGCCCTCCCAAACCTGACGCCGACTCGGAGCCGTGTTCGGAACGCTCTGGCTGCGTCGAGAGGGTGAAAACCGAGACTGAAGGGGCTTAGACGTACGACTACGGCGAAAACAAACGAACAGACGGATCTGGAAGAGTAACAGTATGGGATCGGAGATTATTCACCTGACTGCGAGACTCACTTCGTTCGTCTCGCGTGGCTCAAATCCACCTCTCAACAGTTCTGCCGCTCGCGTTATAGCTCGCGGCAGGAAATGGGGTCGGAGGGATTTGAACCCCCGATCGGCTGATATCTCCGTCCTGCGCCTCGGAACTCCAGAGGGTCATCGTCGCGAACCGGTGATCAGCCGGCCGCTCAGTATATCAGCCCTCGAAGTGTCGTCCCAGGCGCGTGGCCTCTGGAGTCAGCCGCCTTCCCGGACTAGGCCACGACCCCGCACTCCGGCGTAAGCCGACTCGCATTAAAGGGATTTCGATTGGCAGACGGCGCTCAGTCGCGGTCGGTGTCGGACCAGTCGCACTCTTGGCACTTGTATCCAGTAACAAACTCCAGCGCAGAGGGCATATACCCCACTGAAATGACGTTCTCACCACATTCCGGGCAGTCGTCGGCGGCGTCTTCGATGGGTTCTGCGTCCATGACGTCCTCGCCTTCGATGAGTTCGGCCAGGCTCTCGGGAGTCTGCATCCGGCCCTGGACCACGCGATTGTCGCTCATACCGGACGACCGGGCCTGAGAGGCCTAAAAGTTCTCCCTCGTCACAGCCACGGGGCGCGTTCCTGATCCGGTTCGTACTCGACCGCGGCCCCTTCGTCGGTCTGTTCGTCGGCTGCGACGCCCTGGGACGCGCCGCCGTCGGCGAAGGCGGCGGTGAGGTCCACAGCGTCGGGGCGGTATTCCGTGTGGCGCGTGCGGGCGTTCTCCGGATCGAACGACAGCAGCGCCGTGACGGCGAGCACGGCCAGCGCGACTGGTGCGTCGGTCGGCATCACGCCGAGGACGGAGAGGGCGAGCACGCCGAGCGCGACAGCGCTGCCGAAGCGGAACCGGTCTATGTCGACGGCGTTGCGGAGCCACGGGCTCGCCAGCGCGACGGCGAGGGCGAAGCCGATACCGACGCCAGTGGTAGCGGCCGCCCGGAGCAAGACGCCGGGTTCGATGGCGGTGACCAGCGTCGCGCCGGCGGGGTCGAGGCTGGCCAGCAGGCCGAGCACGACGATGACGGCTGGACGCGGCAGG
Organism: Haloarcula sp. CBA1122; assembly: GCF_009741785.1. Classification (NCBI taxonomy): domain Archaea; kingdom Methanobacteriati; phylum Methanobacteriota; class Halobacteria; order Halobacteriales; family Haloarculaceae; genus Haloarcula; species Haloarcula sp. CBA1122. Next base: position 57,247 of record NZ_WPCB01000005.1, on the reverse strand, counting down.
TACTCGCCGATCCGGGCGCTTGCGGTCTGTGCGGCGATGGCGAGGATGACGAGGCCGGCGAATCGTTCGAGGGTGCCCAGTTTGACAACCCCCGCAATCGTCGGTGCGAGCGCTGCTTCGATGAGCGCAATCGGCATCAATACGGCTCCGATGATGAGTACCGCGCGGGCCTGCTGGCGGGGACCGCCTTCGAGCTCGGCCAGCACGACGGCGACGGTGGCCGACCCGCCGAAGACCAGCAAGCCTACTTCGAGGACGCCCATCCAGGTCGAGAGTGCCCCCGCGAGGACGAGCACCGGGAAGATGCCGTCGACGAGCGGCAGACCCATGACTGTCGCTAGAAGCCGGCCACCGCGGCCGACCTGCTGCTCGATGTCGAGTGCAATCGGGTGTCTGGAGATACTCATGTCGTGTTACGGTCGAGCGTAACCCAACTCCCGTCGGGAGGTTCTCACTCGGTCCTGACAAACACGACAGAACTGCCAGAACTTGGTACCGAACCACGCGAACGCTGTGTTGCCCGACGCTGTAGGCGTCATCTGGCGGGCAGTACCGTTCCGTGCGGGTTCGGTGAGTCGCATGTTTTTAATTATCCTTCATTCCCACATAACCGTTGCGTGAGAACTGCGCACATACGCCACCGATTCTCCGAAATACCTCGATGTTTGTGGACGAATGTCTCACCTTCGAGAGCAGGGAATGACAAGTGCGGCATCACGGGCGTATTTCTGGAACGGGCTTCCCGAGACAAGTGTGGCATCGAACCCCACGTAGCGCCGAGTCTCGCAACGTTTTTGCCGGGCCGTCGTGGACGATTTACATGGCGAACGATTCCGAGCCTTTCTCAGAGAAGCTCCGAGTGCCGGAGGCGCTGACGTTCGACGACGTACTCCTCAGACCCAAGGAGTCCCGGGTCGAACCAGACGAGGCAGACACGACGACGCGGGTCTCGAAATCCGTCGAGCTGACCGTTCCCGTCCTCTCCGCGGCGATGGACACCGTCACCGAGAGCGACATGGCGATCGCGATGGCGCGACAGGGTGGTATCGGCGTCCTCCACCGCAACATGAACGCCGACGAGATGGCGACCGAGATCGAGCGAGTCAAACGCGCCGACGAGCTCATCATCCGCGACGTCGTGACGGCCAGCCCGAACCAGACCGTCAGTGAGGTCGACGAGATGATGGAACACGAGGGTGTCTCCGGCGCGCCGGTCGTCGACGACGACAACGGCGCAGTGCTGGGCATCATCTCCGGGACGGACATCCGGCCGTATCTGGAGGTCGGCGAGGACGACGCCGTCACGGACGCGATGACCGACGAAGTCGTCACCGCCCCCGAGGACGTGACGCCCCGTGAGGCGCTGGAACTGATGTACGACCACAAGATCGAGCGCGTCCCCATCGTCGACGACGAGAACCGGCTCGTCGGGCTGGTCACGATGCAGGGCATCCTCCAGCGCCGCGAGTACGACCAGGCCGCCCGCGCGGACGACGGCTCGCTCCGCTGTGGTGCCGCCGTCGGTCCCTTCGAGATGGACCGCGCGCAGGTCGCAGACGAGGCCGGCGTCGACATCCTGTTCATCGACTGCGCGCACGCCCACAACGCGAACGTCATCGAGAGCGCCCGCGAGATCAAGGCCGAAGTAGACGCCGACGTGGTCGTCGGGAACATCGGCACCCGGGAAGCCGCCGAGGCCGTCGTCGACTTCGCCGACGGCGTCAAGGTCGGTATCGGTCCCGGTTCCATCTGTACGACCCGCGTGGTCACCGGTGCGGGAATGCCCCAGATCACCGCCGTCGCGCAGGTCGCTGACGTGGCGAGCCAGCACGACGTGCCGGTCATCGCCGACGGTGGCATCCGCTACTCCGGGGACGCCATCAAGGCCATCGCCGCGGGTGCGGACGCGGTGATGCTTGGCTCGTACTTCGCCGGGACCGACGAGGCTCCGGGCCGCGTCATCACCATGAACGGCAAGAAGTACAAGCAGTACCGCGGGATGGGCAGCGTCGGCGCGATGAACGAGGGTGGCGGCGAGCGCTACCTCAAGGACGACGAGGAGGGCGAGGAGTTCGTCCCCGAGGGCGTCGAAGCCGCGACGCCGTACAAGGGTTCGCTGGCCTCCGAACTCCACCAGCTCGTCGGCGGGATGCAGTCCGGGATGGGCTACGTCGGGGCCGAGACGATTCCCGAGTTCAAGCAACGCGCCGAGTTCGTGCGGGTCTCCGCGGCCGGACAGCAGGAGAGCCACCCGCACGACGTGATGATTACGGACGAAGCGCCCAACTACAGCCCCGACAGCTAACGCTGACAACCGAAGGGGATGTAAAAAGCCGCAGCTGATTATACCGCGGTTTCGCAGGTCGGACTACACGCTTCTTTCCGTGCTGCATTCGCGTCGGGGTACGCTTTGAACGACTCACCACAGCTCGAACACTCGAACGTGTCGAAGTCGGACATAGCGGACGGGCGTACTCGCGCCGCGGAAAAAATTATTGCGGATACGTCGATTAGTCGTAGTAGTCTTCGTCCAGTGGCAGATCCGTCCCGGACGACGTGACTTTGTCGACGGTCGTTTCCAGGCAGAGTGTCTCGCTGCATTCGGGGCAGATGACGGCCACGTCGACCTGTAGAGAGTCATCGGAGTCGTAGATTCCCAGAACCTCTGCGTCAGAGGCGTACAGATACTCCGCCGACAGTTCGTGCTCGTGGTCGCGAGCGTAGTCGTACGTCATGCATGCCCGCTACACCCGGGTCTGTGTTGATGGTTTCGGCGATTCCCAGTAACAGCACATACAGGGGACCCGCTCGAAGTTGCGGTCATGAGCGACTACGCTGTCGAGGTTGGGACCTGGGACCAGTTCGAAGACGCGGCAACAGCCGTCCGAACAGCGGTGTTCGTCGAGGAACAGGGCGTCTCCGAGGACGAAGAACTCGACGGGAACGACTCGGACGCCGTCCAGTTTCTGGCCCGTGACGGCGAGTATCCTGTCGGCACCGCCCGGCTCCGGTTCCCCGAGTCCACGGTCGGCAAGGTCGAACGGGTCGCGGTCCGCAAGCCCTATCGGGGCGACGGCGTCGGCGCAGCGCTGATGCGAGCCGTCGAAGACGCCGCTCGCGACGACGGCGCGACTACGCTCACACTCCACGCACAGACCCACGTCGAGTCGTTTTACGGGCAACTCGGCTACGAAACGGTTAGCGACGAATTCGAGGAAGCCGGCATCCCACACGTCGAGATGCGAAAGCGATTGGACGGCTGAGCTAACCATACGTGGCCCTGCAGGCGCAGTACGTCGTGAGGGCTGAGGACGGTCTGCGGACGACCAGTCGTAGCTGTCCCTCGACCACAGTTATCTCAGCACAAACATGTTTCCCTGCTTCCACCCTTTTCGGGATATGGTGCGACGAGCCGAGTGGGTGGCAACTGCGAAGACAGTCGCCAGCATCGCGTACGAGAGCGACATCAGGTACATCGCGACGTCGCTGGCGTACTACGCGTTCATCTCGCTCATGCCGGTGCTGTTGCTCGTTTTCATCGTCTTCGGCCGGCAACTGGCCGGCGTGGTTTCAGTCACGGGCGCGCAGTTTCTTACCCCTGACACACAGCAACTACTGTACGAGGGATTGACGGCGGCGACGGGCCGGACAGCGGCGACTGTCCTCTCCGTGGTCGTGCTGGCGTGGAGCGGTGCCAACGTCGCCGTCGGCGTCCTGACCGTCGTCGAGCGTATCGAGGCGGTGACAGAGCAGCCACTCGCGCGGCAGGTGTGTGACGCCGCAACTGTCCTCGGGACGCTTACGGCCGCCGTTCTGGTGATACTTGTCCAGAGCGTGTTCTTGGCTCTCTTTGCTACCGGCCCGCTGAGCGTACTCGTCGGGTTCGCCGTCCTGTTCGTCGCGCTGACCGTCACGCTGCTGCCCCTGTATTTCGTCCCGTCACGCGTCGCGAGTTCGCCACAAGATGCCCTCCCCGGCGCGATGACGACCGCAATGGGCTGGACCGCTCTCCACGCGGCAATCCAGTTCTTTGCCGCCAACGCCGGACAGTACGCCATCTACGGCGTTCTCAGCGGGCTCATCCTCATCCTCACGAGCACGTACGTGGCCGCGATTGTCCTGATGGTCGGCGTCGTCGTCAACGCAGTGCTCGCCACCGACACTGACGACCTGTACGACGTGAGTGGCTGAGTCTGTAAACGTCGCCCCTTTCCGCCGCTCGTTCCATCGTCCACTCCGTCCGGTAGCTGCTTCGCTCCCACAGAGAGGGCGTCGCAAAAGCGGGCCGGAAGGGATTTGAACCACGGTCGGACGTGCTCGCTTCGCTGTGCACGCCCTCCTTACTTCAAATCCTTCTGGAGTTTTCACTTCTCACCGTCGTTCGCAGGAAAACGGGCCGGAATGGATTTGAACCACCGGAACTTCGCTCCCACAGGTCGCTCGCTCCATCGTTCAAAACCGCTTCGTAGCCGCTTTGCTCCTCACGAAGTGTTCGTCGCAAAAGCGGGCCGGAAGGGATTTGAACCCTCGACCGACGGCTTAAGAGGCCGTCGCTCTGCCAGACTGAGCTACCGGCCCAGTGCACTCATTGCTCTGGACGGCCCGGTAAAATAGGTTTTCATTCGGACGCCTCGTGTCGGTCGGTCTCACGTTTCTTGTACACACCAGTCAGCTAGCGGTGCTGAACTGAGAGACCAATCGCACAGGGTCCGACTATGCCCACACTAGACGCCCTTTGACGCCCTCTCGAACCGATCTTTCGGGGAGCCGTTCCCAGTTGTTGGAGAAATAGCTGGCATTAAAGAGGCTTGACGCCAAGCGATACAGACACTAATGAGTACAGCCAGCGGCATCACGATGGCCTCTATGTCGACCTACGCCATCCTCGGGTGTGGGAGTGTTGGCCACGCCGTGGCGGAAGAACTCGTCGAGGAGGGGAAAGACGTACTCATCCTCGACGCGGACGAGGGGCGAGTCGAGGCGCTCCGCGATCAGGACCTCAACGCACAGCAGGCAGACATCTGCGAGACTGACGTCGCCCAGACGGTCGCCGACCGCGACGTGGTGCTCATCATGTCCCCGGACGTGAACGCCAACGCCGAAGCAGTCCGGAACATCCGGGAGTCCGGCGGCGAGCAGTTCATCGTCGCCCGCGCCGACGACCCGGTGTCGGCCGACGACCTCACTGAGCTCGGTGCGGACGTGGTCATCAACCCCTCGGCGGTCATCGCCGATTCGGCGCTTCGAGCGCTGGAAACCGGGGAACTGGAGTACAAGGCCTCACAGCTCGGGGACGTCATCGACGGGACCGAGGAACGCATGGCGATACTTATCCACCGGTCGCCGGACCCGGACTCCATCGCTTCAGCGGCCGCGTTGCGGGCCATCGCTGCGAGCCGCGACGTCGAGGCCGACATCATCTACGAGGGCGAGATTGGCCACCAGGAGAACCGCGCGTTCGTCAATCTCCTCGGTATCGAACTGACCTCGAACGAGGACGTCGACCTCGACGAATACGACACGTTCGCGCTGGTGGACGTTGCCAAGGGCGGCGAACCGGCCATCGACTCGGTCGACATCGTCGTCGACCACTACGAGCACGAACACGAACTGGAACACGACGCCGCCTTCTCCGATATCCGGCCGAACATCTCGGCCACGTCGACGATTCTCACGAAATACATTCAGGAACTGGACCTCAATCTCGACCAGAGCGTCGCCACAGCGCTGCTGTACGGCATCCGCGCCGAGACGCTGGATTTCAAACGGGACACGACGCCGGCGGACCTGACCGCCGCGGCGTACCTGTATCCGTTCGCCGACCACGACACGCTCGAACAGGTCGAATCGCCGTCGATGAGTCCGGAAACGCTGGACGTGCTTGCCGAAGCGATTCGGAACCGCGAGGTGCAGGGAAGCCACCTCGTCTCCAACGCCGGGTTCATTCGGGACCGCGATGCGCTGGCACAGGCGGCCCAGCACCTCCTCAATCTGGAGGGCATCACGACCACAGCGGTGTTCGCTATCGCCGATGATACAATCTATCTCGCCGCGCGCTCGAAGGATATCCGGATGAACATCGGCAAAGTGCTGTCGGACGCGTTCGGCGGGATGGGCGAGACGGCGGGTCACTCCACGGACGCCAGCGTCGAGATACCGCTCGGCATCTTCACCGGTTTAGATACGAGCGACGACAACAGAGACACCCTGCTAGAACTCACTGAAGAAGCAGTCAAGCGGAAACTGTTCGAAGCGATGGGTGTCGACAGCAGTAGCGAGAGTTCGAACGGAAACTAGGCGGGGACTTCCTCTTCCTCGTCGCCGGCCTCGGGCTGGCGGAGCCGTTCGACGATATCGCTGACGATGACGACATCGCCGACAGCCTGGACCCACCGGTACGGAATGATGACGCCCCGGGCTGTGTTCACTTCTTCGTCGAACAGCTCCGTGTTGAGCTGGGTGAGTGCCAGCCCCGTCACTTCCTTGCGGTCGAGTTCCAGCCGAAGGTCTTCGACTTCGCCGACGAACACGCCGTTTTTCGAATACACCTCGCGACCCACGAGGGCTGTAATCTCCTGTGGTAGATTCTCCATTCCCATACGACGGTGGTTGGTCGGACGGCTTATAAAGCTTCTTTGCGACTGAAACGTCTCCGGCTCGGGGGAGCAAATGCTACGAGATGCCCCCGGACAACGACTGCTGGCCGCACTCTGATGCCGCTGCCAGCGTCCCTACACAGGGAGCAGTCGCCTGTCTATAGTAACAATTGAAACGAATTACACACTGATCGCACTGCCGTCGTGCGAGCAGGTGTGCACTGATTTTCAATGGCTACTATAGGTCGCGGGACTTTTGTCCCGTTTCCCCGTTCGCTCGGTATGCTCAGCCCTGGCGATCCGGCCCCGGACTTCGACCTGCAGGGGACCGCTGGCGGAGGTGTTGGTACCTATCGGCTGTCGGCCGCAACGAACCGCGCGCCGGCGGTCGTCGCCTTCGCTCCCGGCGACGCCTCCGATTCGCGGACCCTCCTCACCGAGTTAGCCGAGACAGACTGGGCAGGCGTCTCGGACGCTGTAGCAGTCTTTGGCGTTCTCCCGGCAGGGATCGATGACTGTCAGTCGCTCGCGGCGACGCTGTCGCTTCCCTACCCCCTGCTGGCCGACACCCACGGCGTCGCTGCGCAGTTCGGCGTCCGAAAACAGGACGGGAGCATGCAGCAAGCGGCGTTCGTCGTTGACAAGCGATGTCGCGTTCGGGCGGCGACAGTGTTCGACGACACCGACGGAACCGCACCGGACCTCGACACGGTTCTGCGTGGCCTCGCCGAGTTGTAGCTACTCACCGCGGTCCAGTTCGCCCTCTAGCAGCCCATAGAGATACACGTCCTCGTAGCGGCCGTCGCGGAACCAGTGGTCCCGCATCGTCCCCTCCCGCTTGAACCCCGCCTTTTCGAGCACGCGTTGGGACCCCTCGTTGCCGGCGAAGACCTTCGCGTACACCCGGTGGAACCGCCGCTCCTGAAAGGCGTACTCGGTGAGCGTCCGGACGGCGTCGGTCGCGTAGCCGTTGCCCCACGCGTCCGGCGTGAGCCAGTAGCCGACCTCGGCCATACCCATTCGGTCCGTGACGTCGTTCAGCCCGATGATACCGACCGCCTCGCCGTCAGCACAGACGAGCAGGTGGACGTCATCGGACTCGCCGCTGGCCACGGATTCGACCCACTCGCGTTCAGCCCGTTCGGAGATCGGCTCCGTGGCCGAGAGGCCGTGTCTGACATCCGGGTCGTTGATGGTCTCTTGCAGGAACGACACGTCTTCGTCTTCGACCGTTCGGAGCGTGATTGTCTCGCCCCGGAGGAATGTTGGTCCGGGCATACACAAGCCGACGAAGGGATGGTGAAAGAAGCTTCGGTAGGTGTGTGAGATATTTTCAAGGACACCACTCGTCAGCGAGCAGGCCATACTCCAGCAGGTCGACGTACTCGCCGTCGACGAAGGCGTGGTCGCGGCGTCGACCCTCCTGCTGGAACCCGACTTTTTCCAGCACACGCGCGGAAGCCGGGTTGGTGGCATAGCAGTCCGCTCCGAGTTTGTTCAATCGCAGTTCCTGAAACGCGTACTGTGCGAGGCAGTCGACAGCGTCAGTCGCGTAGCCGTTGCCCCAGCGGTCCGGACACATCGAGTACCCGAGCACACCAAACCCCCACGGGTGGTAGTCTTCGTGAAGCGAACACGCCCCCACCGGCTTGTCGTCTACACAGACGACGAAGTTCGTGTCGGCATCGCGGCTGTCGAGGTCTTCGGCGGCTGGCTCGGAGAGTGGCTCGGTGAACCCGATGTTTTGCCGGACCTGCGGCTCGTTTAATAGTCGCTGTAGCAGGTCGCTGTCGGTTGCTTGCTGTGGGTGGAGTGTCACCTGCTCGCCGTGGATGAACACTGGTCCTGGCACGTACAAGAGTACTCATAGTTGACACAAGGGTGTTGCCGTGGTATGTGTAATGGTACCATTTGTAGTCCAGACAGCGAAGAACGACACGCCAAAGGGAACCCAGCACTGCTCTGCGGTATGGGAACGCCGCTGGAGTCACGCGAAGAACAGGCAACAGAGGTCGTCGACCGACTGCACGAGGAATACCCCGATTCGGCTATCTCACTGAACTACAGCAGCCGTCTGGAACTGCTGATTGCCGTCGTCCTCTCCGCGCAGTGTACCGACGAGCGAGTCAACGAGGTCACGGCGGACCTGTTCGAGAAGTACCAGAGCGCCGAGGACTACGCCGAAGCCCCCGAGGAGCAACTGGCCGAGGACATCTACGGTATCACGTTCCACAACAACAAGGGCGGCTACCTCCAGGGCATCGGTGAGATTCTGGCCGAGGAACACGACGGCGAGGTGCCTGACACGATGTCGGCGCTGACCGACCTCCCGGGCGTGGGCCGGAAGACGGCGAACGTCGTCCTCCAGCACGGCCACGACATTGTCGAAGGCATCGTCGTCGATACGCACGTCCAGCGCCTGTCGCGGCGACTGGGCCTTACCGAAGAAGAGCGTCCGGAAGCCATCGAACAGGACCTGCTCGACGTGGTGCCCAGCGACGAGTGGCAACAGTTCACGCACCTTCTTATCGACCACGGGCGAGCGGTGTGTGGCGCGCGCTCCGCGGAGTGCGGAGCGTGCGTGCTCGCGGACATCTGTCCCTCCGAGAAAGGAGACAGCGACGTCGACCTCGCTAGCGGCGAGGCGTGGTAGCCCCGCGCGAGGGCTTCAGCTGTCGTCCTCTCCGAGGCGTACAGTGAGAACCGGCACATCGGACGTTCTGACGACTTTTTCGGCGACGCTACCGAGGAGATATCGCTCGACTCCTGTTCGACCGTGGGTCCCCATAACGATGAGGTCGATGTCGTTCTCGTCGACGTAGTCGAGGATCGCGCTGTGCGGTGGGCCGTGTTCGACGGCGGTGACGGTGTCGACTCCGTCGACCTCGTCTGCCGCCGCGTCGACGATGGCCTGTGACCGCTCCCGCAGCGACGATTCGATGTTGTGTTCTTCGTTGACCATCCCCGACTCCGACTCGTCGTGCTCCTCCGCAGTCATGCCGGTCGTTGCCCCTTCCGGGCCTGCGGCAGTCATCCCGATATGCGGCGACGACGTATCGAGGACGGTCATGATGTGTAACGTCGCGTTGTGCGTTTCGGCGAGAGTGCGTGCGTGTGCCAGCGCGGCTTCTGCTCCGGAACTACCGTCCGTCGGAAAGAGGATGTGTTCGTACATTGGAACCACAGCTAGCGATGGACATGCAATGCTAATGAAACATCTAGTCCGTTCGCAGATTCCGAGAATCAGATCCGCTATCGACGGCGCTCACGCCACGTAGCGGAGGGCGTACCGAGCGATACCGACCAGATACGCCAGCAGCCAGAAGATGACGTATCCGAACACGCCGATACGGAGCCGCGAGCGCCAGTGGCTGAACGTCTCGTCCCCGATTTCGTCCAGTAACAGGTCTTCGTCGTACTCGTTGTAGAGGTCGTGCTGCCGCTTTGCGCGGAAGATGCGAACGATTCCGGTTCCGCCGAAGGCAAGCAGCGCGTAGGCCTGCAGGCCGAGCATCGCGTGGACGGCGGACAAGCCACCGAGCTGGTCCGGCAGGCGTGGAATCATCCAGAACACCATCGGGACTGTGGTCAACACCAGCCCCGTCGTGACGAACTTCAGATGGTGCACGAGCACGTCCCAGGTGACCGGCTCCGTCTCGATGATGTAATACGCGCCGTACAGGAAACAGGGGAGGCTGAGGCTCACCGACAGTAACACGACTGTGGCCACGAGGCCGTCCGACACCATAGGCCGACCTAGGGACAGTGCTCGCTAAAGACTGCCGGATGCAGAAGGTCAGAACTTGTAAGCCGTCGCGGTTCGTACACCCGAGCAATGGCCGACCCGGACTCGACGTCTCCCACGGAGGACGAGCGCGGGAACACCCCTGCGGACGCGGTAACTGCCGAACCCGAGCCCGGCGAACCCGGGGCCGAGGATGACGGCGGCGAGACGGACGACGACGGCGAGTCAGGCGACGAACTCGATACGGAGGCGCTCCGGAAGCAGGTCGAAGAGAAGTACGACTTCGACAACTTCGGCCCGGCTGACATGGCGGAGATGACTGCAGAGGAGTGGGACGTCGCCTTCGACGAGGACTCCTGGATAACCGGTGACGAACTCCTCGACCGGGTCACGCGAGACCTCCGAAACCGCGTGGCAAACCGCGACGTGTTCGCCCGCATCGAACGTCATCGGGACCCGCCGCGAGTTCTCGCGTACTCCGATGAAGGCTATGCGGTTGTCTATCCGGACGGCAGCCTCGAAGGCGAGGGGACTGTCATGCGTGACGTGAAGCCCACGGTCGCGCTGTGTTCCATGGATTCCTACGACGTGCCAGAGAACGTCCCCGACAGGCCCCTTCCCGAACCGGAGTCAGTTCCCGAGGGTGGCGGCGAACTCGGTAACTGGATGTTACAGGCGATTGCCGGGGCGCAGCTCCTGGCCGGGATTGCCCTGCTCGGGGGCGCAGTGCTCGCGACCGCTGGCGTCATCGGCAACAGGGGAACCAGCATTGCGCTCCTGGTCGTGGCTGGCGCTGCCTTCATCGGTGTGTCGCTCGTCCTCTTTTTCACCGTCGCAAACGCGAGGCTCTCGGACACGTTCCGCGCCGAAGAGTACCGGGACAGACTCCGGGCTATCGGACTCGAGGACGGCGAACGACCGGAGTTCGTTCCGGAGCTCGACCCACAGAATTCGGGGTCTGAAGACGGGGCGACCGAGACTGACGAAGCCGGGTAATGACGGTTCCTGCGGGTGGTATTCGGTGGGTTTATACAAACTCAGTCCTGATTCCAGAGTGTATATGAACAGACGGGAGTTCGTCCGGACAGCAGGGGGGGCCGCCGGTGCTGCGGCGACCCTCAGTGCCACCGGCGCAGCCGCCGCACAGGAGGAAGGCGGTGACGGTGCGAAAACCGTCCCGGACTACGGCGGTTTCCTGGATTCGGTCGGGAACTTCGACGGGTCGACCGTCGACGCGACCGGGCAGGACACAGTAACTGTCGAGGTCGGCGTGCAGGCCAACGGCGGCGCGTACGGGTTCGGCCCGCCAGCCGTCCATGTGGACAACGGCGCGACCGTCCAGTTCGAATGGACGGGCAACGGCGGCGGCCACAACGTCGTCTCGGACGGCGACGGACCGCTGGACTCCGGCAGCACAGCCTCCAGTGCCGGCGTCAACTACGAGCACACCTTCGAGGAGGACGGCATCTACCCGTACCTCTGTGTCCCCCACGAGGGACTCAACATGAAGGGCGCTATCGTCGTCGGCGAGGAGTACCCGACGCAGACAATCGGTGGCGGCGGCCCGGTCGAAGTCGACCCGCACTACGCCGGCGTCCCGATTCAGCCACACTACGTCGGGTTCGGCGCTGGCCTCGCAGTCATCATCCCGCTGATATTCACGTTCTTCCAGCTGAAGTACGGCGAGTCGCCCCACACTAGCGGAGGGAACAACTAATGGCGTCCGAAGGCTCCACGTACGGTGATATCCACCGGTACGAACCGCCGCGCGAGAGCACAGCAGCGGCTGTCGGTATCGTACTTCTGACGGTGATTCAGGTCGGCCTCGTCGGCCTCTTCACCTACGGCATGATCGCCGGATGGGCGTCCGGCATCGGCACGGTGTTGACGGTCCGTCTCATCGAGGCCAACATGTTCATGGGCGGCGTGTTGACGGCGATCTTCATCGATCTGGCGTTCATCATGCTGCTGTACCGAAAGGAGTTCCTCCCCGACGTGATGATCGTCAAGAAGCGCCGTCGCAAGTGGGAAGACCTCTACATCCGTCAGGAAGACGTCGACGGCACGACGATGGCGGACGGCGACAAGCTTGCAGAGACATTCAAACGCGCAGTGTACCCATACTACAAGAAATAATATGCCACTTGATGAAGACAAATATCCGGCTGAAACAGGCCGTCGTCGCTTCGTAAAGGGCGTCGTCGGGAGTGCGGCACTCTCCAGCGTCGGCGTCGGTGGCGCCGCAGCCGTCGACGCGACGACGGATGCCGCCGGCGAAGGTGGCGGAACGACGCCGTTCGTCGCCGTCGAGAACACTGACGGACCGGCTCCGCGAGGAATGCCGATCATCCCCATCGAGATCAACGGCGGCGAAATCAGCGGTATCTGGCCGGAATACGACGAGAACGCCGGTGCGGCGGTCGCATCCGACTTCGGCGGGAGCGGTATCGACTACTCCTCGCAGTGGTTCCAGTACTGTGGTATCCAGAGTACTGCGGCTATCTACCCGCAATCCGAACGGAACAACACGTTCCTCAACAGTACTGGATCCTTCTCCTGGCAAGGGGAGTACGAGTCCGGCAAGCCGATGACGGTCGACATGTTCGACGACTACCAGGAGTGGGGCAACGGCATCGGCGACCCTGGCGTCGGGAAGCCCGCAAGCGTCGTCTGGCGGACCAACAGCGAGGGCAAGAACGGCGCCCCAGTGCAGATAATCCGGTCAGTCGAAGTCGAGAAGATGGCCAACGGCGAGGGCGAGTACGCGAACCTTCCCGGAAACGTCCAGTCGTTCGTCTCCGAGGCGACCGACCAGGGCTTCATCGCTTGGCTGAACAAATGTACACACTTCTGCTGTGTGCCCGGGTTCAAGACACAGGAGGGAAGCGCTAACTTCGCCGCAGCCAACGACATCTACTGTCAGTGCCACCAGTCCGTGTACGACCCGTTCAGTCCTGTGCAATCGACGTTCGTGGCGCTGCCACGCCCACCAAAAACGGAGTAATCAATGAGTCTCGAACGCAAAGACGAACACGACCACAAAGGCTGGATGGAATCGCGCGAGCTGACGCCGGTGGAATCGGTGTACTTGACCGTGCTCATCTGGCTCGACAGGCGACTGCGCGTCGTTGACTACCTAGAGATCCTCGAAGATCTCTACTACAAGGTCAACATGCAGATGCCAAAGAGCCACACGGAACAGTACAATCTCGACAACAAGTTCTGGTACTGGTACCCACTGTACGCACTCGGATCGTTCTCGACAGTTGCGTACGTCGTCGCCGCGATATCCGGCGCGCTGCTGGGCTTCTACTACGCACCGGCCGCCGCAGCTGCCGACGGGTCGCCGACGGTCGCGTACGATTCAGTGATGCTCATCATGGGCCAGCTCAACCTCGGCTACTTCCTGCGCTCGGTCCACCGCTGGGCCGCACAGATCATGGTCGCCGCCGTGTTCCTCCACATGCTCCGCGTGTACTTCACCGGAGCGTACAAGGAGCCGCGGGAGCTGAACTGGCTCATCGGCATCGTCCTGATTTCGCTGACGCTAGTGTTCGGGTACACCGGCTACCTGCTGCCGTGGAGCCAGCTCTCGTTCTGGGCCGGCCAGATCGGCGTCGAGATGTCCCTCTCCATCCCGCTTATCGGTGAGTGGGTCGCACAGCTGATGTTCGGCGGGTTCACGCTCTCGCAGGCCACGCTACAGCGGATGTACATCCTGCACGTGTTCTTCCTGCCGTTCATCACGACTGCCATCATCGCGGTCCACATCGGCATCGTCTGGATGCAGGGGATCGCTGAGCCACACTAATACTATGAGCGACAACGACACAGACGACGTTCGCACGGACGGTTCCGGCACCGGTATCGTCTCGCCGGACGACGAGACTCCCGCATGGTCCGAGCGAAAGGAGCGGACCCAGGGGCTCTCCCGGCTGACCTACGAGTACTTCGAGCGGGCGCGCCGCGAGGACCAGGACCTTCGCCAGCAGTCGGACTACGTCGAGCGTGACGTGCTCGCGTTCCCGGCCTGGCCCCACGAGATGATGCGCAACATCGCGCTGACGTCGTTCTTCGTGGGCATGATCCTGTTCGTCTCGGCGACGTTACCGCCAGAGATGCCGAACCCCGCTAACTCCGCTGTGACGCCGGCAATTATCCTGCCGGACTGGTATCTCTACTGGTCCTTTGGCCTGCTCAAGCTCGGCCCGCTGAACCCCGAGCTGAGCATCCTCGGCGGCTCGAAGCTCATGGCTGACCGAACCTACGGTGTGCTGGCAAACGTCGTGGTCGTCGGCTTCGTTGCCATCGTCCCCTTCCTGAACAAGGGGTCCGCGCGCCGTCCCGTCGAGCAGCCGTTCTGGGCTGCGGTCGGGATGTCCGGCGTCATCTTCAGCCTGACCATCGCCGCGCTGTCCATCAAGAACCTCGTCCCGATGGACTCGCACCTGCTGTTCGACCTGACGTTCCTCGTCCCTATCGTCAGCGCGACCATCACCTACGCGGTGCTCAAGACGATGCGCGAGGGCTACATGTTCGACCTCAACCGTCGGTACTACCGGCTGCGGCCGCCGAAGTAATCTGACCGGTCGATTTCTCCGTCGGTTTTTACATTCTCTGCTTACTACTACCGCGAGCGTTGCGACTGCATCTCGCCGCAGTAAAGTGGCTCCCGCCCGTACTAGCGACGATGACAGAGGACCAGTCAGCGGGGGCTGAGGACGGTTCGGAGCGGCGGGACGTTGTGGTGCCGCTGCGCGTGTACAAGGCCGTGACGGTGTTTTCGACGCTGTTTGCGGTCGTCAGCGTCGTCGCCGGATTCATCCTCGTCGACGTGGCGACACAGCGGGCCTCGGCGCCCGCCTCGGAGATCGACGTTCCGGTCGGCATCGCCGGGATCGCGTGCATCCTCGCTGGCACAGTCGTCTATGCGTTCTCGACGCGCTTCCGTACCGAGGAAATGGGAAAGTCTAAAGACGACGCTACCTAACGTTCGGATAATGGCTGACGAGTTCATGAAGGGGTTCGCGTGCCTCATGGTCGGCGGACTGGGCTGGATGACCATCAAGGGCTGGTACAACACGCCGAGTTTCGAGGGGGCACAGCTCACCGGCGAACTTACTATCGAGGAACCGACCACGTTCGATCAGATCGCCTTGTTCATGGGCGACGCGTTCTTCTGGTTCGCGGTGCTGGGCGCGCTGACCTTCTGGGTCGTGCTTCCGCTGATCAGTGAATTCCAGACGTATCTCAACGAGCGGTCGGCGTAACAGTACGCAGTAGCCTTTTCCGCGGGACCGACGCCGCTCTCAGTTCGGAGTCCGGTCGACTGGCGCGCCGTCTTCGTCACGCACCTGAATGCCGCGCGAGCGAAGCGCCGTAGCGAATTTTGTCGGTGATACCCCGCTGTACGTCGCCGCCTCTTCGAGTGTGAGTGTTTCCCCGCGATACAGTGTCAGCGCCGTTGTGAGGGACCTGTGTGACATCTTCGTCTACACCGATACAAATACAGTGCGAGTATTAAACTATTTCGCCTACTTCTAAGCCAATCGGCCAGACTATCTGGAGAAAAGTGAATATATGAGGCCAATAAAGGAAAGAATGTGTAAAAAGGTAAGATATTGAACCCAGAATTGCTTGCCGACCACACACGTAGGGCTATCAGTACGCGCGACTAGCGGATTATAGGCACTCGAAGACGACAGAACGAGAAACCGTGTTTAGATGATGGCGCTCCAGGGACCCTTGATGACCCAGAACAGGCTCTGGTAGCCGCGTACATGAACACTACGAGGGCAGCGACGATGGCCCCTTTCGGCCGTTCCAGCGGAATGTCACGGCGCGCCTCGACTTTCCGGGATTCGAACTCGAAGAAGTCAGTGATGACTGCGCCGAGGACGAGTACCGACAAGACCATCCCGCCGTGATGGTGGAGCGTCATGTAGAAAAACGACAGCACGACCAGTACAATGTTGGTGAACGTGTGTGCCGGGTGGCGGCTGACTGCGTCCGCGCCATCGTTTTCGTACTGTTTGACGTGGCTTCTGTGGGCGAGCTGCCGGGTCAGGAAGTTGACGATTACCACTCCGAAGATGACGTATTCGATGAGGAGCGCGCCGCCGACCGTGGGGCTCCCCAGAATGGTATCCAGTGGCCCAAAGAACGTTACGGATGGCTGCATATGCAAAGCTCTGTCCACCGTCCATTAGTGTCTTTCCAATCTCACTCGAACCTGGACTGGCTCTCGTCGACGACGGCGGTCCGAACGGGGGATCCGAGCGAGATCGTGATACTCTCCTGATAGCCCACGGGCTGCGATACGCGGTCATCGACGAGTAACTCGACGGTCGCCTCGTCGCGTTCCACCGAAGCACTGAGTCCGGCGACAGGCAACACCCAGTGATCCGGGTCGGTCGCAAACGGTGCGATCGGTGCCACCACTGCCTGGTCCGACGGCGCCAGAATCGGGCCGCCGACGCGGTGGGCGTAGCCCGGTGAGCCAGCGGCCGTTGCGATTACGACGCCGTCGGCCCGGAACTGCCCGATGCGGTCGGCCGTCGACGCGATAGTGAACTCGGAGATGCGGGCCGCGTCGGCGGTAACGAGAGTCACGTCCCAGAACGCCTGTTCGACCGTTCCGTCAGGCATCGCCACGCGGAGGACCGGATGCGTCTCAACCCGGGCGTCAGCAAGCCCTGACACAGCGGCGACGGCGTCGTCTCGCGGTACTGATCGGACGCCGCGACCAGCCGCGACCGGCAACACGAGCGGGTCACCGTCGACCCGCGCCGCTGCAGCGACGGCGTCCTCACCGACTGCCACGACCCGGTCGGTCTTCGGAACAGTGCCGTCACTACCCCGTTCAACAGCCACGCCAGCGTCTCGAAGTTCGTCTGCTATGGCGTCGTCACCGACCACACCAACGGGGGTTCCCATCATCTGAAACTCCGGGCCGGCGGAAAAAAACCTGCCGCACTCCGCGCGGTCACTTCAAATATCGAGGCGACGGCGCGCGTATTCGACGAGAATCGGCATATCCGAAAGGTGGGTCAGCTTCGCAATCGCCCGACGGTCACCGCCGTTGATCTGCCTGAGGGTGTCCTGTCCGGTGCTCCGGAGGTCGTCCATCAGCTGATCGTACCGCTCGTTAGGAGCGAGATACAGCAGCTCCGTCATCATCAGGCGGGCGTTGTGTTTCGGGGCTACCTCGCTGTGCCAGAGCTGATCGTAGACAGAGAGGTTCTCCGCGGAGGTGTCGGGTTCGTCGGGCTTGAGCGCCGAATCGGCTGTCGCGGCGGCGGCGCGGGCCGACTTCATCCCCTTGTGGATGCCCTCGCCCCACAGCGGGTCGACGGTCGGGACGGTGTCGCCGATAGCCATGAAGTTGTCCGTGCTCATCGAATCCGGGGGCTGGATGTGGGCCGACCCGCGGTGGGCTTGCGTACCCTCGATCTTTTCGGCGTCGTCGAATCTGGGGTCCGAGTCGAGCCAGTACTCCAGATAGTCGTCGATGCCCATCCCGTCTTTCGCGTACTTCTGGTGAGAGCCGTTCTGGATGTAACAGAGGCCGACCTTCGCTGTGTCTTCACCGGTGTGGAAAATCCAGGAGTAGCCGCCCGGGGCGAGGTCGTGATCCAGGCGGAGCATCATCGCGTCCCGGAGGTCGGCGTAGTCGTCGTGGTTGACTTCGACGCCCTCGAACTCGTACTCGACACCGATAGCCTGATGATCCCGCTTGAGGTTACACACGTCGAGTTTCTTCGCCAGTGGCGCGGCAGGGCCGGTGGCGTCGATGACGATGTCGGCGTACACCTCCTCGTCGCCGTCGTACCGGACGCCGACGATCTCCCCGTTCTCCATGATCGGTGCTGAGACACGGGCGTCGAAGCGGTAGGTCGCACCCTTGCTCCGACCCTCCGAGACGAGCCACTGTTTGAACTCCGCGAACTCCAGGACCGCTCCGGTCTGATTGCGGACGTAGTGGTCGTTGGGGGATTCGAGCACGACGTCGTCCGTGTAGTTCATCACCACGTCATCGGGAATCGCAAAGCCCGTCATCGCCGACATGAACGTCCCGGCGGTGGACTTGTTGCTCTGACGCGGGAACTCGTCTTCGGACTCGGTTTCGAGAACGAGCACCTCGTAGTTTCGCTCCGCTAGATCACGGGCACACTGCGCTCCAGCGGGCCCGGCTCCGGCTATCACCACGTCAAAGCGCTCGCGCATGGTTGTGGGTATTCCCTGTCGGTAATCAGTCTTTCCGAATACACCGAGGGCGGTCTCGAAAGGGTAAAGACGGCCCCACTACCATGACGGGAACACCCGGGGCGACATACAATGTTCAAGACAGGCGCGGGCGTGCTCGCGGACAGGCGGCGGCTTCCCACGGCCGTACGGGCGGTACTGGGATACTACGCGGACACCGGCGTGTTCGACGCCGGCAGCCTCTCGCTGAAATCCGAGATCGACGACCGCACCGAGGCGATGGTCGACGACGTGACCGACCGCATCGAGGACGCCCTCGAAGACGAGTTCGGCCGTCCGGTCGAATTCTCCTATGACACGAAGCTCATCCTGCCCGCGCAGCTAACGCTGGGCTACGTCTACCGCAACGCTCGTCAGCAAGCACCCGGCGACCCCGTTATCGACGCTATCGCCGACGGCGTGCCGACTGTCGACGAGACGGCACTGGAACAGGGGCCGGCACAGGACCTCGCCCCCCGCGAGATGGTCGTCCGCGCCGAGCAGATGACTCGCCTCTCCATCGAGGCGCTTATCGACGGCGACATGCGTGACGCGATCAACGACGACGAGTTCGAAGATTTCGAGGTCGACTTTGACGCGAGTGAAGCCGACCGCCGCCGCGTCGCCGAGGTCGCCCAATCCGCGCTCCAGTCCCACCTCGACGGCCTGTTGGAGGATATGCCGCCTGTTGTCGAGAACGCCTACCAGTGGGCCGTCGACTACAGCGAGGCCCATCAGGACCGCGACGGCTACTTCCGGGAACTGATGACCGCGGCTGAGGACGGTGACGAGGACTCTCTGACAGATATCCGCGAGGAGTACAAGTTCGCCGAGTACGACGAGGAGCCGGCGACACTCACCGAGACCGAAAAGGAACTCCCCTACAGCAAGACCCAGTACGCGCGCGTCGGCGTCCTCTACGACGGGATGCTAGACCTCTACCGACTCGCCGGCCTCGATATCGACGACGAGTTCGCGAAGGCCATCGTCCTCGCCATCATCGGCGCGCAGGTGTGGCTCGACGACGTGGACGACTACGGCGACGACCGCGCGGAGGGGCAACTGACGCCCGTCACCGCCGAGTACCTGCTCGCACCCGACGACGAGGCCGCCTATCGGCGCGTCGTCGACGTGACCGAACAGTATCTCGACCTCGCGAAGTCGTACGCGACGGCCGCCGACTCGCCGCTGACCGGCGTCGCTGTCGAGTACATCTACCGCTCCGGCGACCCGGACGTCCTACCCGGCAAGCCAAGTAGGCGCACGAACGACAGCGACTCGACCCAAGCGCCAGAGTTTATATCCCGCCGCCCGCACCGGGATTTGAATGCTTCACTCGTGGGTGGGCAGGGTCGTCGCTATCTGTGGACTGTTGGCCGTGCTGTTCGCGCTCATGGTCGGACTGGGGGCGGCCACGCCCGCTCCGGCGCTGGGTGACTACCCAGCCGAGGACGCACTGGCCGAGGACTACGACAGCCACGTCGGCGAGTACGTTCAGGTGACCGGCACGGTCAGTGGGACCAGCCCCGTCGAAATCGCCGTCGAGTACGAGTACGCTACTGGCGGCGAGCGCCACAGCGGGACGCTCACAGTCACGGTCCGGAACGTCGACACAGCCGTCGCCGAGGGCCAGTCACTGCAAGTGTATGGCACGCTCGGCCCGGACCGGACTATCACCGCGGAGAACAGTGTGAGCGTCCCGGCGATGAACTACGCTGCGATGTACCTCGTGTCCGCCCTCGCTGGCCTGTGGACCCTCGGGCGACTGATCTGTGGCTGGCGGCTTGACTGGCAAACGGGGGCACTGTGCCGGCGTGAAGAGCCGCTCAGGCCGATACGAGCGCTCCTTACGATGATGCGGGAGGTGCGTGCCTAATGCCGGATCTGCTCTCGCACGCTTTCATCGCGTTCACCATCTGTACCCTCCTGTCACTGCGGTACGACTGGCTCTCTGGAGAGTACGTCACCGTGGGGATGGCCGGCGCGTTCATCCCGGACATGGCGAAGATCAAGCTTCTCGTGGATGCTGCAACCGTCGAGGCAACACTGGATATCCCGTTCGACTGGCTGGGCGTCCATACGCTCGGCGGCGCTCTCGTCGCCGTCCTCGTTGGCGTGGTCGTCGTGAACCGCTCCGACCGACGGCGCGTGTTCGGTCTGCTGTCGCTTGGAGCCACCAGCCATCTGTTTGCCGATGCGCTCCTGTTGAAAGCCTCTGGGCGGTCCTACGAAGTGCTGTGGCCACTGACGCAGTACCACCCGCCGACGCCGGGGCTGTATCTGAGTACGGATATCTGGCTCACCGGCGTCACTGGGTCCGTTGCAGTGGCGGCCTATCTCTTTGTGCAGTACAGAGCGTAGCGCCACTTCCCTCGACCCTCCCTCAGCGTTTCCCCAGCGCTGTCTCGAACACGCGCTGGGCTCGCTCGTAGGCGGCGTTCCGGTCGACGATTGGATGTGGGTACTCCGGTGCCAGTTCCTCGCGTTCGCCGTTCGAGAGCGTCGGCCAGTCGACGATCATGTTCGCCGGAACGTCGCGAAGCTCTGGCACATACTCCGTGACGTAGTCCGCCCCGCTGTCGTACTTGCTCATCTGTGCGACCGGGTCGAAGATACGTACGTCCACGGAGTCGGTCCCGGTCGATGCTGTCCACTGCCAGTTCGCGGCGTTGCTGGCGGGATCGTGGTCAACGAGCTTCCGGCGGAAATGACGGGCCCCCTCGCGCCAGTCCACGAGGAGATGCTTCGTGAAGAAGGAAGCGACGTTCTGACGCGGTCGGTTGTGGATGTATCCCTCCCGTTCGAGCTGGCGCATCCCCGCGTCGACGAGCGGATACCCCGTCTCGCCGCGCTTCCAGGCCTCGAAGTCATCCGCGTCGTTTTCCCATTCGATGGGGTTCGGGAACGCCTTGTAGTTCTCCGACAGCAATGTGGGGTTGTAGTACAGTAGATGGTAGTTCTGCTCGCGCCAGGAGAGTTCGTAGCGGTACTTCTGGATGTTCCGCTGGGCGTCGCCGGTGGCTTCGGCGTGGCGGTCGGACGCGTCGCGCCACATCTCGCGGATGCCGATCATCCCCGCTGCGAGATACGGCGACATACACGAGACGGCGCTGGTGGGCCGCTCAACGGCGGCCCGCATGTCGTCGCGGGTGTCGTTGTAGGTCTCGATACCGCCGGTGAGGAAGTCGTCGTACCGCTGCCGTGCGCCCTCGTAGCCGGGCGTCGGCAGGTCGATATCCGTATCGATGGTCGGGGCCGTCGTCGGGTCCGACACATCGACGAGCGAGTCCGAGTCCGGACTCCCGACCGGCGGTAGCTTGTGGTGGGCCTGCCAGTCGTCGTAGAAGCGACTGTGGTTCTCGTACTCGCGGTCAAGTCCGGCCGGGTCGACCAGCGCGAGGTCGGTCAGCGATTTCGTCGAGAGCGCGTCGTCGACGCGGCGTTGGCGGTTGCGTCGCGCTGGACGGTAATGCTCGTTGTAGTACACGCGGTCAGCGTTGTACTCTTCGACGACGTCCGAAAGCACATCGACGGCGGCCCCCTTCCTGACGAGCAAGTCCCCACCGTGGTCCCGATAGGCCCGTTTCAGCGCTCGCACACCGGCCAGCAGGAACGCCCGCTGGCGCTTCCCGACGCTTGCCAGCAGGTCTGTGTCGATAACGTACACCGGCAACACTTCGTCGTCTGCGGCGGCGGCAGTCAACCCCCGGTTGTCCGGTATCCGGAGGTCACGCTGGTGCCAGAAGACGTGCATACCTTTCATTGGGGATACCTGCATATGGGTCCGAACCCGATTCTATTGTGTGTGGGAATCAAGGCCACAGCACAGTCTGTGGTCGGGATACTGAGACCGCTACGCGGGCTTGTGAACGAGGTAGCAGTACTGCGTGAAACTAAAAAAGGTCTCCCCGTGGGCCGCCTGTTCTCGGAGGTCATCGGCCCAGGCCTGTGCCGCTGTTGGCCCGATAGCTTCGTGGTCGGCCGCGTAGTCCTCGATGAACGTCATGAGGTGGGCCGCGAAGGTGTCGTCGAGGCTGGTGTTGACGATGGTGTTCGGTTCGACCCGGTCAATCGTCAGTCCGGCCCCGCGAAGATGCGGGGCAAGGTGGGAACCCAGCCGCGGGTGCGGGCAGTGGTCGTCGAAGGCATCGAGAACGCGCGCCATTCGCTCGGGATTGGGGCTGCGCCACACCAGCGAGGAAAAGTCGGCGTCACAGACGACAGCTGTCCCGCCGGGCCGCAGAACTCGGGCCAGTTCCGAAACAGCCGAAGCAACTGTTTCGAGGTACTCGAACACCTGCACCGCAACGGCCGCGTCAGCCGATTCGTCGGCCACTGGGAGGTCATCGGCGTTTCCCTGTGCTAGGGTCACCTGCGGTAGCGGGGCACAGCGCGCTCGGGAGAGTTCGAGCATCGCCTTGCTCCGGTCGATACCGTAAACGTGTCCCGCATTGCCGACCGCCCAGCCGATCTCCGCCGGCTCAAAGCCCGGCCCACAGCCGATAGAGAGAACCTTGTCGCCTGGTTCGGGCGCGAACAGGTCCCGTACTCGCTCCCGTCGCGCCACGGCCGCCGGCGTGCTGTATATCGCTTCCTCTTGCCGGGCTTCCGCTCGTCGTAGTCGAGTGTGCCGCCCATTTCCGTACACTGCCCATTCAGCTGTCATAAATAAAACCATTCGGTAGCGTTGCACTCGACTCAACTCGGCCCTGGGATTTACTACTGAGAAACCGTCACTGTTACCGGTTCAAATAGAACCACCAGCATACGGCGGCCGCAGGCCGCCGTTTCACGACTTCGCGGCGCGCCGCGAAGTCGCCTTTTTAGCGTAGATTTTTGGGCGGGGGTTGAGCGCTCGCCAGTGGCGAGCGCGAACCCCCCGTCGAAAAAGGTACTAGTAGAACTCGCGGACGAGATCCATCGCACCTTCAGGCGCGCCGTCGGGGATCTCGGCCATCGAGCCCTCGACGCCCTCGCGTTCCTCGAAGGGAACGGAGTCTTCGTCCTGATACAGGACGCCCATGTACTCCTTTTCGCTTTCGAGGATCTTGTCCTTGGCCTGGTCGCGGTCGGACGGGTCGTGGTCGGTCTCGTCGAGGTCGACGATGGCGTCGCGGAAGTAGTCGTAGGTGTCCACGTCGTTGAACGTCACACACGGTGAGTAGACGTTCACGAAGCCGAAGCCGTCGTGTTCGACGGCCTGCTTGACGATCTCGGCGTGTCGCTGTGCGTTCGAGGAGAACGACTGCGCGATGAACGTCGCACCGGAGGCCAGCGCCAGCGCCTTCGGGTTGACCGGCGGCTGGTTCGGCCCGTCGGGCGAGGTCGAGGTCTCGAAGTCCTCGCGGCTCGTCGGCGAGGCCTGCCCCTTGGTCAGCCCGTAGATGCGGTTGTCCATCACGACGTAGCTCATGTCGACGTTCCGGCGGACGGCGTGGATGAAGTGGCCGGCACCGATAGAGTACCCGTCACCGTCGCCGCCCGAGACCATCACTTCGAGGTCCGGGTTGGCCATCTTCACGCCGATGCCCACCGGCAGGGCGCGGCCGTGGACGCCGTGAAGGGCGTAGCTGTGCATATACGTCCCGATCTTACCGGAACAGCCGATACCGGCGACGATGAAGGTGTTGTCGGGGTCGTTGCCCGTCTCTGCCAGTGCCTTCATCATGCCGTTCATCGTCCCGAAGTCACCGCAGCCGGGACACCAGGTCGGTTGCTTGTCGGATTTGAAGTCTGTGAAGCGAACGTCGGAACTCATTGTGTTGCCTCCGGGGGTGTGTCAAGCGTTTGCTTGATCTCGGTTGCCAGTTCGTCTGCTTTGAACCGCACGCCGTTGTACTTGTTGATGCGCTGTACCCGTTCGAGGACGTCGTGCTCAATGACATCCGCAAACTGGCCAGTGGCGTTACACTCGACGACAATGACGTCCTCTGCGGCTTCGATCTCTTCGGAGAGGTCCGGCCGCGGGAAGATGTACGGCACCGAGAGGAATCGCACGTCGTAGCCGTCCTCCTCCAGCAGTGTCAGCCCCTCGCGCAGGGCTCCTTCGTTGGAGCCCCAGGAGATGACGAGCGTATCGGCGTCGGAGTCGCCGAACTCGCGGTAGTCGAAGTCCTCCTGCTCGCGGGCGGTCTCGACTTTCCGCTGGCGCTTGTCGACCTGCTCGATGCGCACGTCCGTGTCCTCGGTCCGCCGGCCGAGTTCGTCGTGTTCGAGGCCGGTCGTCATGTGTGCGCCGTCGGTCGTCCCGGGGAACGCACGCGGCGAGACCCCGTCGGCGGCCGCGAAGTGGGCCTGGAAGCGCCCCTTCTCGTCCAGCCAGGTGTCGATCTCGTCCTCGTCGACGACCTTCCCGCGGTCGATTTCGACTTCGTCCATGTCGAAGGTCTCGGGGGAGAAGGTCTGTTCCGTCACGGCCATTGCGAGGTCCGAGACGAGGAAGACCGGCGTCTGGTATTTTTCGGCGAGGTTGAACGCCTCGACGGTCTTCCAGAAGCACTCCGAGACGGTCGTCGGCGCGACGACGAAGCGCGGAATCTCGCCGTGGCCGCCGTACAGCGTCATGTTGAGGTCGCCCTGTTCCTGCTTGGTCGGCATCCCGGTCGAGGGACCGGAACGCATCACGTCACAGATGACCAGCGGCGTCTCGCTGGTGGCGACAAGCCCGAACGTCTCGGTCATCAAGTCGATACCCGGACCGGACGTAGCGGTCATGGCTCGGGCACCGGCGCGGGCCGCACCGAGGGCCATGTTGATGGCGGAGAGTTCGTCCTCGGCCTGGACGACCTTGCCGCCGAACTGGTCGACGCGGCCGGTCATGTACTCCATCACGTCCGTCGCCGGTGTGATGGGGTAGCCGGCGTAGAAGCGACAGCCGGCGGCGATAGCGCCCATGCCGATGGCCTCGTCGCCGTTGAGAAGCACGTAGTCCTCGTCGGTCGTCTCCATGTCGTAGTCGAACTCGCCGTACTCCTCCTGGACGTAGTGCTGTCCCTTCCGGGCGGCTTCCTTGTTGTTCTCGACGATGGCCTCGCCCTTGTCGCCGAAGCGTTTTTCGAGGCTTTCGTCGAGGTTCTCGATGGGGAAGCCGGTGACCTCACACGCCGCACCGAGGGCGACGACGTTGAGCATGATGGCCCCACCCGCGTCCTCGGCGAGTCGTTTCAGCGGTACTTCGAGCGCCGTCGCGTCGCCGGGCACTTCCACGTCCTGCATCGTCGAGCGCTCGCCGTCGTAGATGATGACGGAGTCCTCGTGGAGCTCGTCCTCGTTCTCGTGGATCGTGCGCTCGGTGAGTGCGATCAGGATGTCCAGGCGGTCGACGACACTCTCAACGCGGTCGACTGACGTCCGTACCTTGTAGGCAGTGTACCCGCCGCGGATGCGGGAGGCGAAGTCCTTTGAGGTGAAGACGTGTCGACCAGCCCGGGAGAGTGCCTGCGCGAAAATCTTCCCGGTGGAGTCGATTCCATCGCCGGCTTCGCCGCCGATGGCCCAGTTCAGGTCCTCTGGCATTATATCCCTCGGGTAGCCAGCGTGGCAGGAAAAGCCTTCCGTAACCGCCCGCGCGCGCACTACTCGGTTTCGAGTGAATTCCGCCGTAGTTTCGAGGGAATACCGGCATAATCCCCCGTATGTGGGAAAATACCGGAATCGTATGCCGGCTAACGTGAAACTCCGCGACCGTAACCCCCTTGCCCAGTCACGGTAACTCTCGGGTATGGATGAACGAGTCCTCGACGTGGTTGCCGTCCGAGACGTCGGACCAGACACCGTGGCGATTGACTTCGAGACGCCGGACGCCTTCGACGCACAGCCGGGCCAGTTCGTCAAGCTGACGCTGACCGTCGACGGGGAGGACATCTCGCGGTTCTACACCATCTCCTCGCCGACGGTCGACGGGGCGTTCGAGATCACCGTCGGCATTGACCCCGACGGCGAGCTGGCACCACAGCTCGGCGCACTCGAAGCGGGCGACGGCGTCCGCATCGCTGGGCCGTTCGGTTCGGATTACTACGAGGGCGAGAGCCGCGTCGTCGTGCTCGCCGGCGGTCCCGGGGTCGGCCCGGCGGTCGGGATCGCCGAGCGTGCGCTGGACGTCGGCAACGAGGCCGCAGTCGTGTACCAGGACGACGCGCCGGTCCACGAGGACCGACTGGACGCGCTCGCCAAGGCCGGGGCGCTCGTCTCGGTCATCGACGACGACGAGCCCCTGACTGAGCCGGTCGCCGAGGCCGTCGAGGACGGCGGTCAAGTGTTCATCTACGGCTTCGCGGACTTCCTCGATGCCGCCACGGAAGCGCTCGAAGACGCCGGCGTCAGTACCGACGACGCGAAGGTCGAGAACTTCGGATAGGTCGGTCAAGCGCCGTGTCACCGGTCGGTCCTGACTTCATCGATGGATAACCGGGAGCGATGTTAGCTTTCATCACCAGCGTCCGGCGCTCGAACAGTCATCACCGGCACCGGCGAGGTTCGGACCAGTTTTTCCGCGACGCTGCCCAGCAGGTAGCGGTCGATACCAGTGCGACCGTGAGTCCCGATGACCACGAGGTCGGCATCAGCCTCCTCGATGGCGTCGAGGATGGCCCGATACGGGACACCGTGCGTGATAGCTGTCTCGACAGTCTCGACTCCCATCCCGGAGAGTCGATCGGACGCATCTCCGACAGCATCCGTCGCGACAGACTCCAGTTCGTCGACGATAACGCTCGACCCGACATCGATGCCGAGTGATCGCGTATCCACGACCGAGACGAGATGGACAGTGGCATCGGTCGCGCTTGCGAGCGCGCCCGTCGGTTCGATAGCTGCCGCGGCACCGCTACTGCCGTCGGTCGGGAGCAGAATGTCGTCGAACGAGACGGTCCCCGGCTCCGCGTCGGCTTTGACCGAGAGGACTGGTACGTCGGCGAGGCGGACGACCTTCTCGGTAACGCTGCCGAGGAGGAACCGCCGGACACCAGTGCGGCCGTGAGTCCCCATGACGATGAGGTCGATCTCGTTCTCGTCGCCGTAGTCGAGAACCGCGTCGTGGACGACTCCCTCGCGGACCGCGGTGGTGACGGACAGGCCCTCGGTGTCGACGTGGTCGGCTTGGGACTCGATGAACGCTTCTGCTGGGGAGTCGCCGTCGTAGTCCCAGTCGTCCGTAGGCCCGTGTTCGTCGACGACCGAGAGAACGTGGACGGCTGCATCGTGAGTGCTGGCGAGCGTCGCGGCGACCTCGAACGCGCGCTCGGAACCGGGGCTTCCGTCGGTCGGAACGAGGATTCTGTCGAACATTGGGTGTCGCTATTCACCGCCGTCGGTGATAAAGTATCGTGGCTGGTACAGGAACGTGGGAGAGCGTCACTGCGACGCAGTGAGTCCGGAACAAAACCTATAACAATCGGATGCCAACATCCCCCATGCGCGAGGCAAGTCGGACGACGCGCCAGCGCATCGCTGACCAACTACGCGACGAAGCGATGGCCGCCGGGACAATCGCGAACGAGTTCGAAATACAGACCAGCGACGCGCTCACGCACGTAGAGCATATTTCGAAATCCCTGGAATCGACCGACGAACAGCTCCTCGTCGCGCCGCCGGAGTGCGAGGAGTGCGGCTTCACGGACTTCGACGACCTGACAAACCGACCAAGCCGGTGTCCGGAGTGTAAATGCGAAGCGGTCTCAGAGCCGGCGTACCGGATCAGCTAACCGGTACGGAGTCCCGGAGAAGCCGATTCCAGCCGCTCAGTTCCCGGAGAAGCCGATGCGACCGCGCGAAGAGAGGTCGTGGTCGCCGGACGGCCCCTGGTTTTCGAACTCGTAGCGCTCGTCGGTCAGGTAGACGACGTCGTCCTCGGTGGTAATCGAAACTTCCTCCAGAACCGCTCCTTCGCAAGGGCCGTAGTTACACAGCCCCGAATCGGATTCGAACGTCGCCCCGTGTTTCTCACACACCAGTTCCCCATTCCGAACAGTCGCCCCACTGCCTTTGTCGAGTCGGACGTCTGTCCAGTGTGGACAGTAGTTCTCGAACGCGACGACCGCGTCGGACAACTCGACGATAATCGCCTCCTTCGTGTCGAAGCCGTCGCGAACAGTGAACAGAAAGGTTCCGTCAGCGGGCACCTCGTCCAGCGCGACGATACGGCTGTCCTCGTCCATACTACGCATCCGTACGGACGTAACCCGTTTCAAACCGCCGATCCCGGCGAGTAACCGCGTGAAGCGCCACGGGCTATTCAGACGGAAACGGCACCGTGCAGTAAGAAGCGAGGCCAGAGCGCGGCCAAAGCTCTCGTGAAGTGAGCGGCCAGCGGTCACTGGCCAGGCTGTCGAGTCAGTGTCAACTGTTATCGGGGGACGCTGCGAACGCGACGCTATGGGAGATGTCGTCATTTACGGCTCGTACGGCTACACCGGCAACATCATCGCACAGGCGGCCATCGACCGGGGATTAGAGCCCGTACTGACCGGCCGGAACCGGGACGAACTCTCGACGCAGGCGATCAAACTCGGCTGTGAGTCCGAAGTCGTCGGGCTGGATGAACCCAAAGTGCTCGACGTGCTGCTCGACGACGCCGACGCCGTCGTCCACTGCGCCGGCCCGTTCAGCCGGACGTGGGAGCCGATGGTCGAGGCCTGCCTGCGAACCGGGACGCACTACCTGGACATCACCGGGGAGCTCGACGTGTTTGAGGCCATCCACGAGCGGGACAGCGAAGCACGGGAGGCCGGGATCATGCTCCTGCCTGGTGTCGGTTTCGACGTGGTCCCGACGGACTGCCTCGCTGCACACCTCGCCGACCGGCTGCCCGACGCCGACACGCTGGCGCTGGCGTTTCACGCGGAGATGGGCGTCTCGAAGGGAACCGCGAAGACGATGGTCGAACACATCGACGCAGGCGGGGCGGTGCGCCGCGACGGCCGCATAGAGCGAGTGACCGTCGGGAGCGAATCGCGCGAGATAGACTTCGGCTGGGGACACGATGGGATGAACACCGTCTCGATCCCGTGGGGCGACGTGTCGACGGCGTACCACACCACCGGCATACCGAACGTGACCGTGTACATGTCGATGCCGCCGTCGGCGGCCCGACAGCAGCGATTTGCGGGGCTGTTCGCGCCCGTACTCGGTCTCCCGCCGGTGAAAGCCACGCTCAAGTGGTTTATCGAGCAGACGACCGAGGGACCCGACGCTGAAGAGCGCGCAAGTGTGCCCAGTTTCGTCTGGGGCGAAGCCAGAACTGACGACGGCGACCGCGTCGAGTCCCGACTGCGAGGGCCACACACCTACGACCTCACGGCGGCGACGGCGGTCGAAATCACCCAGCGGGTCATCGACGGCGACGCGCCCGCCGGGTTCCAGACGCCCGCCGGCGCGTACGGTCCCGACCTCATTCTCGCTGTCGACGGTGTCGAGCGCGAAGACGTGGTGTGAACGGACTACTTCGAGGTTGGTGAGAAAGTCGGGTATATATCACAAATAAAATAGGAGCGTCGAAGTGTGTCTTCCGGGAGCCGGAAACGCGGTAGAGATAGTGGTTCAGTCCCCGTATCATCGCTATATTACTGTTCAGGTGTGATTGACTTCCGATATGTAAAAAATCATATATACCAACTATTTATTGTGATGTAGAATCTCATCATCTTTTGCGGAAAAGCATGGTAGATAACATGAGACATACCTCGGAGAGCAAATGAATCGACCCCGAATTACCGGCAGTAAGCAGGCGTCTCGGCGAACCGTTCTGAAAGGAATCGGAGCGCTCGGTGCCGCAGTATTCGGCACCGCCGCCTCAGTCGGCAGTAGCGCGGCTGTCGGCGATAGCGCGGTGTACCAGTACTACCACACAGACTGGACAGAGATCACAGCGACGCTGGAAACAGTCGCACAACAGGGCTACGACGCGATTCAGGTCCCACCGGCCCAGCGGAGCCGCCTCGACCGGAGCCATCAGAACGGCGTCACCGACCCACCGCTTGGCTATCAGCCCGTCGACCTGACGGATTTCAACAGCGTGTTCGGCACAGAGGACGAGTACGAGGCGATGGTGCAGGAGGCCCACAATCAGGACCTCGACGTCGTCGCCGACGCGGTCATCAACCACATGGCCGCAAACGACGACTTCCGGGACGCGCCGGGCATTACCTTCGCGGACCTCCCCCGGTTCAGCGAACGCGACTTCCACCCGAAAGACGACATTAACTACGACAACCCGGAATCGGTCGAGGACGACTGGCTCGTCGGGCTGAAGGACCTGAAACAGGAGTCCGCGTACGTCCGCGGCGAGTTGCAGGCCTACGTCCAGAAGTACGCGGACCTCGGCGTCGACGGTATTCGCTGGGACGCCGCCAAACACGTCCCCGAGTCGTTTTTCGCCGACTACGCGAACCAGTGGGCCGACGACCTCGATCTCTGGACAGTGGGTGAGGTGCTCGACGGCGATATCGGCGTCTGCCAAGGGTACGCCGACACGGGGATGTCCGTCACCGACTACCCGCTCTATTACACGATGAAAGAGGAGGCGTTCCACAGCGACGGCAACATGCAGGCGCTCGACGGCGCCGGCATGGTGAATCAGTCGCCGTTCCAGGCGTTTACGTTCGTTTCAAACCACGACAGCGGGCCGCCGGACTACGAGAAACTCGCGTACGCCTACATCCTCACGTACGAGGGGTATCCACGCGTGTACAGCAACCGTATCAGCGTCGACGACGACGATATCCGGAACCTCCTCTGGATCCGGAACAACCTCGCGAGCGGCGGCTCACAGACCCGCCACGTCGACCAGGACCTGTACGTCTACGAGCGAGAGGGGAACCTCCTCGTCGGCCTGAACCGTGCGAGCGGCCAGCGGAGCAAGTGGGTCCCCACGAGCTGGACGAACCAGACACTCAATGATTACAGCGGCAACGCGGGCAATATCTCGACCAACGGCGATAGTTGGGTCCAGATCACCGTTCCCGCGACAAGTTGGGTCTGCTACGCACCCGAGTAGGCAGCCGGACGCGGACACCAGTCAGCTGGCACGCCAGCGACCCGCGCTGGCTCGCTTTCCACTACCTTCAGCGCGATCAGTAGTGCCGCTCCTCGATTCGCTCGTCGAACAACCGCTGAAGGAGCTTCGTCATCGGCCCGCTCCCCACGGAGATACCGTCGACGGTCGAAACGGGGCGGATCTCCCACGTCGAGTTGGTGAGAAACGCCTCGTCGGCGTCACGCAGGGCATCGAGCGAGTAGTGGCCGGTCTCGACGGGGAACTCCTCGCCGCGGGCGATGTCCATTACCACGTCGCGGGTGACCCCCGGCAGTAGGTCCAGATCCGTACTCGGCGTCCGGAGGCCGTTGTCCGTGACGAAAAAGAGGTTGCTCGTCGCTCCCTCGGCCAGATTACCGTCCATGTCTCGGATGAGACATTCGTCGGCGGGCTCGCCGCCAGCGGCGGTCTTTCGGAGTTCGAGCCGGCCGAGAATCCCGTTGAGGTAGTTGTGCGTCTTCGCGTCCGCCGGGACGGCCTCGCTCGGAATCCGCCGGGTCCGGACCGTCTGGACCGACGCCGGCTCGTCCCAGACGCACTCGCCGTTGAGCCCGCCCCTCGGGAGCCCCTTGCAGATGACGACGACCGTCGGGTCGACATCGCCCCCCGGCGTGAGCTTCCCAGGCTGGACGCCCCGCGTGACCGACAGCCGGACGTACGCCTCGTCGAGGTCGTTGGCCGCGAGCGTCTCGTCGACGCGCTCCCGGAGGTCACCAGGCACGGCGTCGGCAAACCCCAGCGTCTCGGCCGTCCGCTGGAGGCGGTCGCGATGGGCATCCCACCGGAACGGCTCGCCGCCGTAGGCCCGGAGCGTTTCGAACGCCGCGTCGCCGTACATGAACCCGCGGTCGCGCACTGACACCGTCGCCTCGTCTTCGGGGACGAGGTCGCCGTCTACGTGGTATTGCATAGCAGGCAGAAGTTCTCGATCATGGTCTTGCCGTGGTCGGTCAGAATGCTTTCGGGATGGAACTGGACGCCGATGTGCGGGCGGTCGCTGTGGCGGACGCCCATGACGACCTGGGACTCGTCCGTGCCGTCGGCGGTGGCAGGTTCGGACGAGTCTGGCGTCTCTGTGGCTCCGTCGGCATCGTCGTGGCCAACAGTGTACGCCGTCTCAGTCAGCACGTCGGGAAGGTCCTCGCGGTCGACCGCGAGCGAGTGGTACCGACCCACCTCGACGGGGTCCGGCAGGTCTTCGAACACGCCTGTTCCGTCGTGGGTAACCGACGACGATTTGCCGTGGACGACCGCCTCGGCGTGGCCGACTGGCGCGCCGTTGGCCGCACACAGCGCCTGATGACCGAGACAGACGCCCAGCGTCGGGTAGTCCAGCTCCTCGAAGATCGGCATCGAGACGCCCGCCTCTTCGGGCGTCCCTGGCCCCGGCGAGACGACGATGCCGTCGGGGTCCAGTTCGCGGATACCCTCGATGTCGATGGCGTCGTTGCGCCGGACGATGACGTCGTCCTCAGTCCCGCCGAGTCGGAGGACCACCTCGCCGACGTACTGGACGAGGTTGTACGCGAACGAGTCGTAGTTGTCGACGACCAGCACGGTCGGAGCCAGCGAGTCCGCCGTCGGGCCACCCGCGGCGTTGGTGTCGCTATCGTCGCTGCCGTCGCTACCACGGGAGCCGCTCATTGCTGGTCCTCCATCGCCAGGTCGACGCGTCTCCCCAGCGCTTCGTCGACGGCGTTGACCAGCGCACGGCCCTTGTCAAGCGTCTCCTGATACTCGCTGTCCGGGTCCGAATCGTGAACGATGCCCGCGCCGACGCGGAGGTGGTACTCCTCGGCGTACCGGACCAGGGTCCTGATGACGATGTTCAGCGTCGCCCGGCCGTCGAAGCCGAACAGGCCGATGGAGCCGGTGTACGGTCCTCGTCGCGTGGCCTCGACCTCGTCGATAATCTCCATCGTCCGGGGTTTCGGCGCGCCGGTGATGGTGCCGCCGGGGAACACCGCGGCGATGGCGTCCTGCAGGGACGCGCCGTCACGGAGTCGGCCCTCGACGACCGAGACGAGGTGCATTACCTCGGAGTAGCGGTCGACGCGGCGGTAGTCAGACACTTCCACGCTCCCGAATTTGCTCACTTTCCCCAGGTCGTTGCGCTCCAGATCGACGAGCATCGCGTGTTCGGCCCGCTCCTTCCCGTCGTCGAGCAGGTCCGCTTCCAGTCGGTCGTCAGCGTCGGGCGTCTCGCCCCGCGGGCGGGTGCCAGCGATGGGTTCGGTCTCGATACGGTCGCCGTCGCGGTGCAAGAGGAGTTCCGGGCTGGCGCTGACGAGGTCAACGCCAGGGAACTCAAGGAGGGCAGAGTACGGTGCGGGGTTCACAGTTCGAAGCGCGTCGAACGCCTCGACGGGATGGACTGCGGCGGGTGCGCGGAGACGCTGTGAGACGTTCGCCTGAAACGTGTCGCCGTCGCGGATGTACTGCTTGACCGTTTGGACTCGGTCAGCAAATGACTCGCGCGTGCAGTCACTCTCGAAGGTTGCTTCATCGGTCTCGACCGGCGGATCCTCGACACTGGGGTCGCCCTGTGCCGCTGCCCGCGCCAAGTCCAGCGCGTGCTGCTTGCCGAACTCGTAGGCCAGTTCGGGCGTCTCAAAGTCGTCGACCCGCGGGCAGGCTGTCACGCGCAGCGTCACCGACTCACCGCGGGGTTCCTCCCAAGCGGCGAAGCGGTCGTAGCGGGCCACCTGCAGGTTTGGGAGCGCGCGGTCGGCATCGGCGCTGTCGGGCAGTGACTCCAGTTCCCGCGCCACGTCGTAGGAGAGCCATCCAACGGCTCCGCAGGGATACGGCACGTCGCAGTCACCACGGACCAGCCGCTCGCCGTCGAGAAACTCAGTCAGTGCGGCGAGGGTCCCGCCAGCTCGGGGGTCGACCTCGCGGAAGTCCGCCGGAGCGGTCCCGAAGTAACCCCACCCCGACTGGCCGCCGGTCGTCGCCAGATACACGCCGCCAGTTTCGTCGCGCGCCCGACGATAGGCGAGAAACGGGTCATCGACGTCCACTCGAACCTCGACAGGGACGCGCGCCGCTGGATGCGCGTCGGCCGCAAGGTCGGTGAACGTGGTCCGGTCGGTTTCGACCGATTGCATTACCGAACGAAAACAGTGCGGCGACTAATTCCCTTGCGGTTCGGCGCAAAAAGACGGAACGTCAACGGTTTCAGAAGTCTTCGGCCCGCTCGATCCAGCCCGAAACGCGGCTCTCTGAGAGGTCGGTGTCTGCGGCGATGTCCGCTGCATCCGCAGCGGCCAGTTCGCCCACCGTCTCGATACCGATATCGGCGAGTCGGTCGGCGTAGGCGGGACCGATACCCTTTATTTCCGTGACTGGGGCAGTACTTTCCTCGTCCTCAGTCTCGGCATCAGCCTCGGCCGGTTCTTCGTCAGCGGTGGCCTCCGAGTCGCTGGCTTCGTCGTCGACCACTGGTTCTTGCTCGGACCCTGCTGGAGAAGCATCGGTCGCAGATGTCGATTCGTCGTCGGTCGCAGTCGGTGACGCCGCAGTCTCCGACTCGGCCGACTGATCGGGCGTCGCACTCCCATCCCCTGATGCAGTACCGGCCCCGTCCGCGGTATCGGATGTGTGGGTCTCGGTAGTCGTCGCGGTGTTCGTCCCCTTCACAGCGTCTTCGTCTTCAGTAGAAGGCTCTCGCTCGACGGTCACGTCCACGTCGCGATTGGTTCCCGACGTGGATGACCCAGTCCCGTCAAGCCCGAGGGCAGATTTCAATTTCTGAAGCAGACCCATACATGAACGTATTTATCCCCAACACAAATCTCTTGCTGGTGACCGCTCCGTTACAAGTGTTCGCGCAATCGGCCGTTCATCCTGTCTACAGGTGCGTCCTCGCCAGTCCAGCGTTCAAACGCTTCAACCCCCTGATACAGGAGCATCCACGCGCCGTCAACTGTCGTCGCGCCAGCGGCTGCCGCGTCCTGTAGCAGACGAGTCTCTATCGGCGTGTACACCGCATCGAGCACCGCGAGGTCGCCGTGCAGCGCGTCAGCGGGGACCGGCGTCTCGTCTTCCTCCATGCCGACGCTGGTGCAGTTGACGAGGATGTCGGCGTCTGCGAGCAGGTCGGAGAGCGAATCGAGCCCGTGGCCGGAGGCGTCCGGGACTTCATCGGCGAGCGCGTCGGCTTTAGACTCGGTCCGGTTCGCGATCCGCACCGACAGCCCCTCGTCGGCGAGACCGAACGCGACCGCTCGCCCCGCACCGCCGGCCCCAACGACGACCGCCGTACCCGACAGCGACACGTCGTGGTGGTCCAGCGCTCGGACCGCACCGACCGCGTCGGTGTTGTAGCCCGTCGGCGTCCCACCGGTGAAATCGACGGTGTTGACCGCGCCGATGCGCTCGGCGAGCGGTGCGGGGTCAACGGCGTCTAGCACGTCCTGCTTGAACGGGATTGTGACGTTGAGGCCGTCGACGCCGAGCGTCTCCGCCGCTTCGATGGCTTCGGCACCAGCATCCGCTGGTGGTTCAAACGTGACGTAGCGTGCATCAAGTCCCAGTGCCTCGTAGCCCGCCTCGTGCATCGGCGGCGACAGCGAGTGCCCGACCGGGTTCCCGATGAGTCCGTAAACGTCCATACCAACGCCAGCGCGCCCCGGTCGTATGAACGCCACGCTCTGTGGGAAGCACGGTCTGCAGCCGACACTTTCGCAAGCTTTTCAGCCAGACCCAGCCACACTTCCGACAGTGAGTCGTTTTCGCCATCCACTGATGCAAGTCGCAGTCGCGCTGGCCCTGACTGTCGGCTGGATTTACCTATTTATCTCCGGCATTGAGGTCGGGAACGTGACCACCGTCGCGGTCAGTGGGCTCGCCGTCCTCGGGGCGTCGTTCCTCTTGGCCTGGGGCGCTGAAACCGCCGAGAAAGACGTACCGAGGGCGTTCGCTATCGCCGTCCTCGCCATTCTCGCCGTGGCTCCCGAGTACGCCGTTGACGCGCTGTACGCCTGGAACGCCGGGGCTGGTGGGGCGACGACGGAGGCCTGTCGCCAGTTCACGGCGGCAGAAATCGAGTCCGCAAGCGGGGGGCTCGCTCGCGCCTGTCACGACGCGAACCTCGCGATTGCGAACATGACCGGCGCGAACCGCATCCTCATCGGTATCGGCTGGGCGGGTATCGCCGTGTTCACCGTCTGGCGCGCCGCAAAGACACGGGACCCCGCAGTCACGAAACGCGACGGCTTCCTGAAAGACGCCGTCCAGCTGGACACCGACATCGCAACCGAGATCTCCTTCCTCTTTCTGGCGACGCTGTGGGCGTTTCTTGTCCCTCTCGGCGGCGGTATCGGTATCTTCGATACGCTGTTTCTGGTCGGCCTCTACGTCGCGTACATCGGCCTCGTGCTCAAGTCCGATATCGAACACAGCGAGCACACCGTCGGCGTCCCAAAGTACTTCCAGGAGTGGTCGCTGCCGTGGCGGCCACTCGTCGTCTTGGCGTTGTTTGGCTACTCCGGCGCAATGATTTTCACCGCGGTTGAGCCGTTCGCCCACGGCCTCGAAGAGATCGGCGTCGCGAACGGCATCCCCGAGTTCTTCATGATCCAGTGGGTCGCCCCGCTGGCCAGTGAGTCACCTGAGCTCATTGTCGTCGCCGTGCTGGTCAACAAGGCCCGCTCGACGGCGGGGTTCAACGCCCTCATTTCCTCGAAACTCAATCAGTGGACGCTGCTCATCGGGACCATCGCAGTGGTGTACTCCATCGCACTCGGCGGGTACGGCGTCCTGCCGTTCGACGCCAGACAGGGCGCGGAGATCTGGATTACGGCGGCCCAGTCCTTCTTTGCGCTCGCCATTCTGGTCAACTTCGAGATCAGTATCCGGGAAGCAATCGGGCTGTTCGCGCTGTTCATCTCGCAGGTGGTTCTGGAGTTCGCCATCATCAGGGACCTTCTCGCTCTGCCGATATCGAGTCACGACCTTCTGCTGGCGTATACATGGCTGTACGTCCTCCTCGGGGTCGGACTGTTCGTCCAGCGCCGCGAAGCGCTGAAACACCTGCTTGGGCTGGCCGGTGACGCCGTCCGGTCCGCGGTGGGTCGTGAACCGGTCCATCTGGAGAACGCCGATTGATGCTCGGAATCGTTGTCTCACACGCCGACGCGGCATCGATGCACATCGGAGAGCACCTGCGCTCATTGCGGGACTGGGAAACGAGCGGCGACGAAACGCGGCCCGACGACGAAGGCGGCGGTACGGTGTACCAGATTGACAGCGTGGAACTCCGCGAGTTCGAGGCGTTACATCTGGACATCGAAAACGTCGCGGCAGCGTTCGACGATCCGGACCTGCTGGTGTTCGCCTCAAAACACGCCGGCGAGACGGACGAGCTCCTGACGGCCCACCATACCGGAAACTTCGGTGTCGCGGAGTACGGCGGCGAAGACGGGCAGTTCGCCCGCGCCTGTCCCGGGGCTCACAAGGCCGTGGTGTCGGCACTCCAGCGCCACGCTCCGCCGGACTACGAAGTCGGGATGGAGTGTACGCACCACGGCCCGACAGCAGTCGGTGTCCCGTCGATGTTTGTCGAGGTCGGCAGTGCGGAGCCACAGTGGGAGGACCCCGACGCCGCCGAAGCCGCCGCCAGGGCGATACTGGACCTCGCCGACGAGCCGGCCGACAAGCCGCGGGAAAACGGGACGCGCCGCCACCTCCTCGGCGTCGGCGGCGGCCACTACGCCCCGCGGTTCGAGCGGGTCGTCCGCGAGACGGACTGGGCGGTCGGCCACATCGCCGCCAACTGGTCGTTGGACGCGCTGGCGGAGTGGGCCGTCAGCGACGCGGAGCGCGACACAGTGCTCGACCGCGCCTTCCGGGCCAGCGCGGCCGACTACGCTCTCATGGAGGGCGACCGGCCGGACCTCACGGCCGCCATCGAGTCGCTGGGCTACCGCGTCGTCAGTGAGACGTTCGTTCGGGAGACGACCGGTGTCGACCTGGGCCTCGTCGAGACGCTGGAAGACGCTGTCCGGCCGGTCGACGATGGTCTCAGGTTCGGAGAGCTTGCGTCCGGGTACGACGGGGAATGGACCGTAATCGACCTCCCGAACGAGCTTATTTCCGACGTGCGCGGCGTCGATAGCGAGGCACTGCGTGAGACTATCGAACGCCAGTCCATCGCGTACGCGACCGAGCAAAACGGGACTGTCCTCACCGGACCGATTGTCTGTCCGGCGGCGACAGAAATAGAAGCGGTCGTCGAACCGCTGGTCGAAATCCTCGAACGGCGCTTCGACAGCGTCGACTGGACCGCGGACG
Organism: Haloarcula sp. CBA1122; assembly: GCF_009741785.1. NCBI lineage: Archaea > Methanobacteriati > Methanobacteriota > Halobacteria > Halobacteriales > Haloarculaceae > Haloarcula > Haloarcula sp. CBA1122. Next base: position 18,336 of record NZ_WPCB01000005.1, on the reverse strand, counting down.
AACTGGTCGCCCGGGAGACGGCGTTCGACCCGGACCTCGCACGAACGGCCGGTATCCCCGAAGGGCCCAAGTTCGGGAAACTCGCCTCGGGCCAATCCGTCGAAATCGACGGCGAAGAGATTGACCCGGAGCGGTTCCAGCGCGAGCGTATACGTCGATATACGCTGTGAACACTGGCGCGTCAGCCGGTAAAACTATGACTCAACACGTCAGACGTGCGTCAGACGTAGGGGGAAAACTAATAACTGTTCGTCTGCAAGGGGGTTTTAAATTATGGATTCGATAATTGACGACGCTATCGACGAGGCAGAACAAGACGGGGAGGACGCGGCTGGCGGAACTGTCGACGAAACGACATCGACGCCGTCTCAAGACATGTCCACGTCCGGGACGATGTCCGACGAGGAACTGGCAAGCGTCGTCAAGGACCTGGAAACGAAGATCACGGTCGTCGGCTGTGGCGGTGCTGGCGGGAACACGGTCACCCGGATGATGGAGGAGGGCATCCACGGGGCCAAACTCGTCGCCGCAAACACCGACGCACAGCACCTCGCCGACGAGGTGGCCGCCGACACCAAGATTCTCATCGGCCGCAAGCGCACCGGCGGCCGCGGCGCGGGTTCGGTCCCGAAAATCGGCGAGGAGGCCGCCCAGGAGGACATCGAGGACATCCAGCAGTCTATCGACGGCTCAGACATGGTGTTCGTCACCGCAGGTCTCGGCGGCGGCACCGGCACCGGCGCGGCCCCGGTCGTCGCACAGGCCGCGCAGGAAGCCGGCGCACTCACCATTTCTATCGTCACGATTCCGTTTACCGCGGAGGGTGAACGCCGCCGTGCCAACGCCGACGCTGGCCTCGAACGACTCCGTTCGGTCTCCGATACGGTCATCGTCGTGCCGAACGACCGCCTGCTGGACTATGCGCCGTCGATGCCGCTGCAGGACGCGTTCAAGATTTGCGACCGTGTGCTGATGCGCTCGGTCAAGGGCATGACCGAACTGATCACCAAGCCCGGCCTCGTCAACGTGGACTTCGCCGACGTTCGGACCATCATGGAGAACGGCGGTGTCGCGATGATCGGCCTCGGCGAATCCGACTCCGAGAACAAGGCACAGGACTCCATCCGCTCGGCGCTCCGCTCGCCGCTACTTGACGTGGAGTTCGACGGTGCGAACTCCGCGCTCGTCAACGTCGTCGGCGGCCCCGACATGAGCATCGAGGAAGCCGAGGGCGTCGTCGAGGAGATCTACGACCGCATCGACCCCGACGCTCGCATCATCTGGGGCGCGTCGGTCAACAACGAGTTCGAGGGCAAGATGGAGACGATGATCGTCGTCACCGGCGTCGAGAGCCCGCAGATATACGGCCAGAGCGAGGCCGAACAGGAGAAGGCCGCCCAGCAACTCGGTGAAGACATCGACTACGTCGACTGAACTGCCTCGTTGTCTCAGTTTTCTGACTCTCCCTAGCTGCCAGTAAATGAATTTATCTCCACACGTTTGCTATCATAAATGATACTCTCGCCGAAAAGCGTTTATCCGGAAATTCTAACTCTCTTCGCATGTACTCAGATTCGAGGCGTAATGTTCTCAAAAAGTGTCTGGCCGTTGGGAGCTTGGGACTCTCATCCGGTTGTCTCGGTTCTCTGAGCGGAGGCAGTGACACTGTTCAGTTTGGTGCACTCCTCCCACTCAGTGGTGCGCTCGCCCCACTCGGACAACACGGCAAGCGCATGGTCGAGCAGGCAGCAAGCGACGTCAACGCCGCCGGTGGTATCGGCGGTAACGACGTCGAAGTGACCATTCTTGATACCGAGGCGAACGCCGAAACCGCGGTAGAGCAGTACGGATCACTCGTCGACCGTGGTGTCATCGGCTTCGTCGGCGGCCTCGTCAGTGATGCGTCGCTCGCTCTCGCTCCGGAAGCAGCCAGCGACGAAATCATGGAGGTCAGCCCCGCCAGTACTGCCCCGCAGCTATCGACTGCCGGCCGGGCCAACGGCCGGAAATACTTCGGCCGAACAGTGCCGAGCGACGGGACGCAAGCGGTGGTAATGGCGAAGGCCGTCGACGACCCGCTGTACATCGATGCGGACTCCGTCGCGTTACTGAGCATCGACAACTCCTTCGGTGCCGGACTGGCGGACGCACAGCGTGAGGCACTGAACGCCGATATCGTCGCCGATATCCGATATGACCCGTCGTCGGAATCGTTCGACGACACGCTCGCAGACGTGTTCCAGAACGACCCTGATGCCGTCAGCTTCACCAGCGTCTCCGGCCAGGAGCGCGGTATCCTTGATGCGTACAACCAGTCGGAGTACGACGTTCCATGGGTGCTGTCTGCGGGGATGTTCGGCGGTGACCTCCCGTCGTACTACGACGGGTTCTACAGCGCGTCGCTGTCCTCTGCGCGAACGCAGGCGTACTTCGAACTGGTCCGCCGGCTCCCGGATATCGATGATCCCCGAGCGTACTCGGTCAACGCGTACGACGCGCTGTTTTTGATGGCGTGTGCCGCCGAACAGGCCGGCGAAAGCAGCGGTCCGGCAATCGCCGAGACCATTCAGTCAGTCTCCGGCGGGTCTGGACACACTGTCTCTGTCGGCGACTTCGGTCGTGTTCGGTCACTCACTGAAGCAGGCCGGGCAGTGAATTACCAGGGTGCGTCCGGAAGCGTCGACCTGACGGCTGACCTCGAACCGCTGAGTTCGTACCTGATCGAGCGGGTCACTAACGGGTCAGTCGAGTCGCTGGAGCTATTGCAACCACAGTTCTTCAAATCGGGAGGGTCCCGATGAGTTCGCTCCCGAGCCGGCTGGTTCAGGCAACGGAGCGTGCGCTCCCTGACGTCATTCGGCGTCGGTACGCGGCGAAGTTCGGCGTCCTGTTGCTCGGCGTGGTCGTCTTGCTCGCACTCGGTGGGGCAGCCATCAACCTCGAAACGGGGGCGCTAGTTGAGTCACAGACAGAGGATCAAATCCGCGGTGTCGCGGAGTCCCAATCGAGTTCCGTCTCAACTTGGGTCTCGAACAAGCAGTCGACGGCGTCGTTTCTCGCGGCGTCTATCGGTGATCGGTCCGAGTCCACCTCTGACAGAGAACACCAGCGGTGGCTCGAACAGAAGCTCATTGGGTTACCGGGAGACGTCCGGGCGCTTCATTACGTCGACGCCGCTGACGGTACAGTCACCGCCAGCACCGACGACGAACTGAACGGCGTCGCACTGAGCAACGTCGACGATCCGTGGACCGACGCGAGTGGTGCAGTCGTCTCGTCGGGTCCGACGGGCACGTCCGAAGCGTACAAGAGCAGTAACGAATCGGTTATTGCGTTCGTCCAGCCTGTCTCCGGCAGCGACGAATACGTCGTGCTGACGGCGTCGCTCGAAGCGCGCTCCCACGAGTTCACGTCACCGTTTGCGACCGGCGACGTGAAGGTCGTCGGGTCGAACGGACAGATCATTCTCGACAACCGGAAGAGTTCTATTCTCGAAGAGTACGCAGCGACCGGGGACGCGACCGACACGAGCGTCGAAGCAGCACTGAACGGCGAAACCGGCTACAAGTCCGTCTCCGCCAGAACGGGCATGGAAGACGGCCAGTACGTGATGGCGTACACGCCGGTCACCGGCACTGAGTGGGCGTTGCTGTATCACGTCCCGCAGGACCGCGCGTTCGCCCTGCAGTCGGCTGTCTCCGAGAACATCGCGCTCCTGCTGGCGCTTGCCGTGGGGGCACTGTTCGTCGTCGGCGTGACAATCGGGCGCGGAACCGCGAACGCGCTCTCCCGCGTGGCCGAAAGCGCCGAGGACATCGCCGCCGGTGAGATCAACAGCACCCTCCCCGAGACCACGCGCGTCGACGAGATGGGGCAACTGTACGACTCATTCGCGTCGATGCAGGCGTACCTGACGACCGCTGCGAATCAGGCCGACGCGCTCGCTGACAAGCGGTTCGACGACCCGGCGCTCGACGAGAGCATCCCCGGTGAGTTCGGCGCGGCGCTGGAGGAGATGGGCGAGGACATCCAGACGTTGATTACCGACGTCGAAGCCGCCAGAGACGAGGCGGAGGCGGCGAAGGAAGACGCCGAGGCGATGGCGTCCGCCCTCGAAGCGAAGGCGGCCGAGTTCAGCGACGTGATGGACAAGTCGGCGGCCGGGGACCTCACCCAGCGGATGGCCACCGACAGCGACTACGACGCGATGGTCGACATCGCAGAGAGCTTCAACGAGATGATCACGGAGCTCGAACGGACGGTCAACCGCATCGAAGGGTTCGCCGGAACCGTCGACAGTTCGACGGAAACGATCTCCGCGAGCGCACAGGAAGTGCGGTCGGCTAGCGAGTCGGTGAGCGAGTCGGTGCAACAGATCGCCGAAGGCGCTGACGAGCAAAACCGGAACATCCAGCAGGTGAGCGACGAGATGACCGACCTGTCGGCGACTGTCGAGGAAATCACCTCGTCGACCGACGAAGTCGCGTCGAAGTCCCAGCAGGCCGTCAACGACGGCGAGTCCGGCCGCGAATACGCCGAGCAGGCCGCCGCCGAAATCGAGGCGCTCGAACGGAAGTCCACCGAAGCTATCGAACAGGTGGAGTCCCTCGCAGAGGAGATGGAGCGCATTGGCGAAGTCACGACGCTCATCGACGAAATCGCGGAGCAGACGAACATGCTCGCGCTCAACGCGAACATCGAAGCCGCTCGGGCCGGTGAGGCGGGCGAAGGGTTCGCCGTCGTGGCCCGCGAGATCAAGACGCTCGCCGAGGAAACCCAGGAAGCGACGACCGATATCGAGTCGATGATCGACGACATTCGGTCCCGGACCGACACCACTGTCGAGGACATGCAGGAGATGGGTGAGAGCGTCGACACCGGGAAGAAAACGGTCGAAAACGCGACCGACTCGCTGACCAGTATCGTCCAGCAGGTCAACGAGGCAAACGACGGCGTGCAGGCTATCAGCGACGCGACCGACGAGCAGGCGGCCTCGATGGAAGAGGTCGTCTCGATGGCCGAGGAAGTCGGCTCGATCAGCGAGGAGACATCCGCAGAGGCCGAGAACGTCGCCGCGTCCGCCGAGGAACAGACGGCGTCGATCACGGAGGTCACCGAGAAGATACAGTCGCTCTCCAGTCAGGCGACCGACCTCAAGGACCTCATCGACCAGTTCGAAACCGGCGATGCCGGTGACGGTAGCGACCTGGGGACACACGGATCGGACGGGACTGCGTTGACCGACGACTAACCGAACGTTCGGGAACGCTCGTCCCGGTTATCGCCCCGTTCTGTCGGCTACTTTTTTCTGTGACGCTGTACAGCTCGCTCTGTGACGGGTTCGGACTCGTCGCCGCGCACCACAATATAGAAAAGCCACCAGTGGGTACGACCCGCTATGGACGTTCCATACGATCTCACCTCCTACATCCGCGTACTCAAATTGGCGAGTACGCCGTCGTGGGAGGAGTTCTCCCAGATCGCGAAAATCGCCGGCGCGGGCATCGCGCTGGTCGGACTGCTCGGGTTCATCATCTTCGCCGTGATGACCTTCATCCCTGGCAGCAAGCCGGTGTAAACCGATGGGAATCTACGCAGTCAAAACCACGGCCAGCCAGGAACGCACCGTCGCAGACATGATCATCTCCCGCGAGGAAGACGAGATCCACGCCGCGCTCGCGCCAGATTCGCTCACGAGCTACGTGATGGTCGAAGCGGACGATCACAACGTCTTCGACCGCATCCTCGACGAGATCCCCCACGCCAACGGCGTCGTGCAGGGGGAGTCCTCGATGGCGGAAGTCGAGCACTTCCTCTCGCCGAAACCGGACGTAGAAGGCATTGCGGAGGGCGACATCGTCGAACTCATCGCCGGCCCGTTCAAGGGCGAGAAGGCGCAGGTCCAGCGCATCGACGAGGGCAAGGACCAGGTCACCGTCGAACTGTACGAGGCAACGGTCCCGATTCCGGTCACCGTGCGTGGCGACCAGATTCGCGTTCTCGACTCCGAAGAGCGGTAGGCGAACGGGTCTCGTGCAATTCGAACGGATGCGTAGCGACCCGCAAGGGAGCAATCAAGCGTTTTCAGACTAGTTGGCAATCATTGTCGAGCAAAGTCAGGCACCGTCGTAAAACAGCGGTAGTTGCTACGCTTCGCCGCCTTCCAATCGGTCGATGACCTCGCTCATGTTGGCGGCGGCCTCAACGGATTCTTTTATCTGTTCACGACGGCGGACCTCGGCGGCGGAGGCGTCGTAGGCGCGAACGTACTCCGCGCGGGAGTGTTCGTCGAAGGCGTGCTTGATAGCGAAGTAGCCGTCGGGGACGACGGCACCGCAGACCTTGCACTCGATGCGGTCATGCTCAACCGACTGGTGGATGATAAGCTCCTCGACGCGGTCGAACTGTCTGTCGTCCCCTTCGATGTCGCACTCCCAGCGTGGCATTTGCTCAGTGGCAGGCGACGCGGGGTTAAAAACGTTGGCTGCCACCTGTCAGAAGTCTGTCTCTCAGACTGCCAAAACGGAAACCCCTAATGGCAGTACGGAGTTAGCGTTCACCGTGCAACCCGAGGGGTACGCCGTTGATCTCCACGTGAAAGTGCTCGACGACGGGGTCGTCGAGCGCGCGAAGGCATGTGGCCTCGACGCGCTGGTGTACGCGCCGCATTTCACGCGGCTACCGGAGATACGGCGGCAAGCAGAGGCGTTTTCCGACGAAGAGCTGACTGTGTTTCCAGCCAGAGAGATATTTACTGGCACCTGGCAACAGCGCCGGCACGTACTGGGTATTGGACTCGAAGAGCCGATCCCGGATTTCATTACCTTCGACGGCGCGATGCGAGAGCTGGACCGTCAGGACGCAGCCGTGCTCGTCCCCCATCCCGGATTTCTCAACGTGAGCCTCGGACTCGACGACATCGAAGCGTACGACGACAGCATCGACGCGCTGGAAGTGTACAACCCCAAGCAGTTGTCCCACCACCGAGACCGCGCGCAGTCGTTCACGTCGGAGACCGGCCACGAGCCGTTCGTCTCGTCGTATGCCCACGTCCGTGGTACCGTCGGCGAGGCGTACGTGACCTTTACCGAGGCGTTCGAGGACGTGGCGGCGCTCAGTGCGGCGCTGAAAGACGACGTGGAGCGGTCGCTGTTCCATCGCGACGGCATCTCACACGACATCCGCCGGGCAGTCGAGTGGGCGCATCTGGGGCTGGAAAACACCTGGGGAAAGTTCGACCGGCTGATGCTGCAGGGGACCGAGCCGACTCATCCGGACCACGTCGCGTACAGCGGTCGGTTCGACGACGTGAAAGTGTACTAAACCAGAAACGCGCTGTTCTCGACGACGAAGGTACGGACCGACGGCGGCAGGTACTGTGGGAGCACATGTATCAACAGCCCGACCGCGGCCAGTTCGAAGATGGTAATCGCGACGGTGACAACCTCCGCATACTCACTGGAAGTCGTCACACCCGTCGGTGACCCGTACTCTTTGTCCGAGATGGGGTAAAACAGCGCGATGCCCCGGCGGGAACCGAAGTAGTCCAGCACGTAGTGGGTGAGGACGCCGAGCCACACCCACTGGAGATTGCCGCCGTGATACAGCGGATGGGCCAGGAAGACCACGAGGACAGGGATGTTGTGCAGCGTCTTGCGGTGCTTGCCGAAGGCGGTGTCGACATCGGGGAACAGTGCGCCCAGAACGACGGGAAGGAACACTTCCGTGATTGTCGCGAATGTCGTCACGTCGCCCGAGGGGTCAAGGACGTATCCCAGTCCGATGCTCAGGAGGACGGCGTTCAGGACGTGCCCACGTTTGTTCATCTACCGGACCGTCTGTGTCCCAACTGAAAGAGCTTACTACTCCTGTAGGGCGGTTTCCAGGTCCCGGAGCGCCTGTGTCGCGATGGCCGCTTTGACCTCGCGACGGGTGCCATCGAACTCGTAGCGGGACACTGTCACGCCGGACTCGTTGGTCCCCCACGGGGCGGCCTCGGCGACGGCGATGTACACCGTCCCGACGGGCGTTTCCGACGAGCCGCCGCTCGGCCCGGCCACGCCAGTCGTGGCGACGCCCCAGTCTGTCCTGGCGGTATCACGAGCGCCCTGAGCCATTTCGACAGCGACCGGTTCTGAGACTGCGCCGTGGGCGTCCAGCGATTCCCGCGAGACGGCGAGCAGCTCTCGCTTGGCCTCGTAGGAGTAGGTAACCAGCGAGCGGTCGAAGTAGTCGCTCGAACCGGGTATGTCCGTTATTTTCGACCCGACAAGGCCGCCGGTACAGGACTCCGCGGTAGCGACTGTGGCATCAGCTTCTCGGAGACGCTTGCCGACGCGCTTCTCGACTGGGTCCGCTGTATCGTCTGTCATTAGCGGTAGTTGTCGCGATGGGCGAATAAGCGTTCAGGGCGGGCCGGAATACTTTCAGTTCGGAGACACAACTGCGTGTATGAGCTATCAGACGACGCTTGGCTGGTCACTTGTTACCTCGGGTCTCGTGACGCTATTCCTCTGGGTCCTGCCGGGGTCGGACCTCCTGTGGGGGATGCTGTTGCTGGTCCTCGGCGGACTGACGCTGTACATCCGCCAGTAGACAGAAAAGCAAACGGGGCCGGCAGCCCGAGACCGGGTATGGACTACACGGAACCCCAGTTCTTCCGGGTCATGCAGTATGCGGCCCGGGCCGACCGGGACGTGGTGGACATGGTGTCGGGCAACCCCGACTGGGACCCGCCCGAGGGGCTTCGGGACGGGCTCAGAGACTACGCCGAGGCTCCGGCCGACGACTACCAGTATCCGCCCAGCGTCGGGCTGACGCCCCTCCGCGATGAAATCGCCGCTCGGCGTGGGGTGGACCGGAACCGAGTCCTCATCACGAACGGCGCGGGTGAGGCAAACCACCTCGCGATGACCGGCGGACTCCACCACTTCGACGGAAACGAGATTCTCCTGACGGACCCGGTCTACCCCTACTACGCCGGCCGGGCAAACTTCGTCGGCACGGACATCTCCTTCGTCCCAGTCGACGAGCGCAACCGACTGGACCCCGCGGACGTTCGGGCAGCCGCGAGCGACGAGACGGCCGTCATCGTCGTCAATTCGCCGAACAACCCCACCGGCGCGGTGTACGACGCCGACGCGATGGCCGAGTTCGCAGCCATCGCCGAGGAGTACGACGCGCTGCTGCTCAGCGACGAGGTGTACGACCACTTCGACTACGCGGGTCGGTTCAGTTCGGCGCTGCACGCCGACTCCGACCACGTCGTCGCCACCAACTCCCTCTCGAAAACGATGGCGATCACCGGCTTCCGGGTCGGCTATGCAATCTTCCCGCCGGAGGACGGCCCGACCGGCGCACTTCTGGAACGCGCTCGCACCCAGCACATGCTCACGAACGTTACCGGGAGCCGGCCGGCGCAGTACGCCGTCCTGCGGGCGCTGAAGACCACGAGTCCCGACTACTACGCCGCGTGCCGACGGCGACTCGAAGACCGCGTCGACGATTTTTGCGCTGCGCTGGCGGAAGTCGGGGCCGAGTACAACCGCCCCGATGGCGGCTTCTACGTGATGGCGCGGTTCCCCGGCTTCCCCGGGTCGTTCGAGAACGTGTACGAACTCATCGACGAGGCCGGCGTCGCCGGGATGCCCGGCGAGGCCTTCGGCGAGTCTCGGCGTGACTGGATACGATTCGCACTCGTGACGCCTCGGGTGGACGAGGCAGCCCAACGGCTGGCGAACTATTTCGAGTAAAAAGCGACTGCCGGCTTAGCCGAAGATCAGTTCGACGTCTTTCGCCCGCGCCAGCAGGTCGTCGTCGTAGTACTCCTCGGTCTGGGCGGGATGGGTTTCGTCGATAGCCCGGACGGTTTTGACGGTGTTGGCGAAGTTCTTGTAGGTCGCTTCGTCGACCATCTGGCCGTCGACGACGACTGCGCCGGTCCCCTCGCGCTTGGCCTCGTTGAACGACTCGATCTTGTGGAGGTCTCGCTCCAGTTCCTCCACCGTCGGCATGTGGATGCGATTCGCCTGCTCGGTCTGCTTGGGGTGCAGCGACCACGAGCCGTCGATGCCGATGGTCGCCTCGTGTTCCACCTGGTCGGCGTACCCCTCGGCGTTGTAGTAGGTAACGCCGGCGCGCTCGTGGAACAACTGGTCGAAGGGGCCGCCGATGGCGACGATGTCAGCGGCGCTCGTCTCGTTCGAGAGGGCTTCGAGCAGGCCGTCCCAGCGGGGCCGCTCGCCGTCGAGCGTGCGACCGCCGAGTTCCGCTGTGTAGTCCACCGGCCCGAACACGAGCCCGGAGAGCCGGGTGTCTGTGGCGTACTGGCAGATCTCGCGAAGGTCCGAGCGGCCGGGGGCCGTCTCCAGAATAATCGCCATCTCCAGCGTTCCTTCGGGGAGCCCGGCATCGCGCTCCGCGTCGGCGACGACGCCCGCAGCGTCGCGCACGTCGTCGAGGCGGCCGGTTTTCGGGAAGACGAAGCCGTCCAGTTCCTCGCCGACCTCAGCTGCGAGGCGGGTCACCTGCTCGATGCCGCGCTCGCGGGCGTCGGCGTCGTCGTAAGCCCATTCGACACGGGGGAGGATGTCCCCGGCGAAGTCGTCGGCGTGGTCCGGGACGTGCTCGACGATGTTGTCGACGGCCTCGTCTTTCATCGACGGGGCGGTGCCGTCCTCAATGTCGGGAACGAGCCAGTCGGGGGCCTGAAATCCCTCGCTGGTGAGTCCCGAGACGAGGAACTTCGCGCTGTTGTCGTTCGGTATCGCGGCCGGTGCGGTCTGGAATGTGCGGCAGAGTCGTGTCATTGGTGTCGCTGAATGAGTGCGGTTCGCCGGCCCGAGTAGACCGGGGTCTGCTCCTGGTTGAACGCGACGTGCTCGAACGTGACCGCGCCGGCTCGTTCCGGCCCGGCGTCTGGGTCGCAGTCGAGGACGCGGGTGAAGCCGTAGACGGTGTCGCCCAGCGTGACGAAATCGTGGAACCGCTCGTCAGCAAACCGCTGTTCGCGGTAAGTCGCCTCGTCCGAGCGGGCGTGGGCCAGCGCAATCGAGCGGGTCACGTCGCCGTAGGCGACGATGTCGCCCGACGGCGAGTCGGCCATCTCGTCGCGGTTGTGGTGCTGGCGAGCGGTGTTGAGCGTCGAAAGCGGCAGGCCGGCGACCAGCTGGTCGTCCATCGTCCGCCCGCGTTCGTGGCGGTAGGCGACGGCGGCGTTCTCCTCGCGGGCGGTGTCGAGTGCCGCTTGGAAATCCCCGAAACGTTCGCCGTCGGGCGAGAGGAGAGTGTCAGGCATTGCCGGTCCGCCCTCGTCCTGTTCGCCGACAGCGCCGCCGTCGGTCGCCGCAGGCTCGCGGCGCGGAATCATATTCGTTCGCCGGTAGGAGACCAGCGTCTCGCCAGTCTCGCGGTCCCGACCCTCCGTCTCCCAGGTGACGATGCCGTACTTCGGCCGGGAGGAGGACGTTCGGGTGTCGACGACGGTCGAGGTGACCGACAGCGGCGTCCCGGCCGTCGCGGGCTGGTGGAACTCCACGTCGTCTCGGCCGAGGAAGTAGCCGCCCTTCTCCGAGAGGTCCTCGACGGTGATGCCCATCACGCACGCCAGCAGGTAGTCCGGGTGAACCGGGCGCTCCTCGAAGCCGCGCTCGCGGGCGGTGTCTGCCCGCCAGTACGCCGGGTCGTGGTTGAGCGTCTGGCCCATCCACTGCTCGCTGCCGTGGTGGGAGAGTCGGAGACCGGGGTCGTGAGCGAGTTCGTCGCCCTCCGCGAAGAACTCGAAGAAGTGGCCCTTCTCCCTGGTATCGGCCCGGCCAAGCAGCGAGTCGAAGATCTCAGCGTTCGATAGGTCCAGCGCGTCGGGATCGGTCCAGTCAGTCATCGGCTGGCACCTCCCGGGCGGCGTCTCGCCTGGCAAGCGCCCGCCGCATTTCGTTCGTGACGACCATGAACCCCTCGTCGAAGCCCATCCCCGGTTTCGCCAGCACCTGCGCGGCATCGGTCGCCAGTGCGACGTGGGCACAGGCCCGCGCGGAAGTCACGGTCTCGTTGCACGTCCCGCCGACGTAGGCCCGGGTGTCCGTGCCATCGCAGTACAGCACCGCTTCGGCCGAGCGCTGGATGCCGCCGAGGTCCGGCGTCTTAATCTGGACCAAGTCGGCCGCTTCCGCGTCGACGAACGCCTGCACGTCCTCGAAGGTGTTGCACCACTCGTCGGCGACGATATCCACGTCGACGCCGGCGTCGGCCAGTCCCTCGCGGAGTTCGGCCATCGCGGTTATCTGTGCCTGCCGGCCGCCGGCGTCCATCGGCCCCTCGACCTGGAGGGGGTACGGCGCGGCGGCCTCCCGCAACGTCTCGAAGTAGTCGGTCACCTCGGTCCGGTCGTACGGCGGGCCGAACACCTTCCCTAGAATACCGTACACGTCGACGTGGAAGCGCGGCGAGTACGGCTCCGGCCCGAGGGCCGTCGCCCGGTCCGAGAGCCACGCGAGGTAGTCACGCAGCCCCTCGCCGTTCTCGCCGACCTTCTCGACGCTGTTGAACAGGCCGTGGGGCAACACCGGGACGCCCTTGATGAGCATCTTTTCGGCGTTGGTGCGGCGCTCGTCACCCGACTGGCCGAACACCGGAATCGGTGACGTGGCCGGTTCGGTGTCGTAGGTGTCGGCGAGCACGTCCGTCGGCGTCACCCCGCGTGCTTGTGCGGCGGCGTTCAGCAGCGCCTGTGAGACGCCGTAGCGGACCGCGGTGTGGAGCTGGTCACCGCCCGAACGCTGTGCGTTCATCTCCTCCAGCATCGTCGCGTTGGCACCGAACTGTGTCGCATCTTGGCCCCGGAGCGCATCGGCAACGGGACCCTCGACGACGGGACGGTAGTTCTCGGCCCGGAACAGCGGGTCGCGGCCGCCGGCCCCCGAGTACTGGACCGCAGCACAGTCGCCCGTCGCGATGGAGCCGTCGGCGAGTTCGATTTCCACGATGAGGGCCTCGCCGGCCTCGCGGATGCGGTCGAACCCCTCCGTGACCGGCTGGCCGTCGTAGGCGAACCCGCTCTGGGTCGCCCCGTCCTTGATTGCCTGCTGGTCGTCGAAGAAGAACCCCGACAAGCCGGGAACCGTCCGAACGTCCTCAATCCGCATCGCTCGCACCTCCCGCGGGGCTGTTGTCACCGGTCGGCCGCCCGATGAGCTTCCCGTCGCTGATGGCGTCCACGTCGTCGGCGACCATCCGGAAGGACTGGTCGCGCCCCTCGGTCTCGGCCCGTTCGCCCAACCGCGCGGCGTGGATCTCCTTGATGTCGTCCGGGAGCGCGAGGTCCGCGAACTCGAAGATGCGGACCCGGCCGTCGTCGTCTCTGGCCGGTAGCACCGCGCCCTCAGCGGCGTCGCTCGGCGCGAACGGCACGTCCAGCGCGCCGCTGTCGAAGGCGTTGATGACCCCCCGTGCCACGTCGCCGTCGCCGGCGTCGTAGATCGCGTCCATCAGCGCCCGTGTCTCCCGCTCGATGAGCGCCTGTTCCTCGTCGATACCCCCGAGGTCGATGTCCTGTTCGATCATCATATCGATAAGCTGTCTCGTCGTCCGCAACCCGGCCGCGTTGGCCTCCTTCGTCGGCACGCCCTGGAACTCCTGGGCGGACTTCGTGATGACTTTGTCCGGCTGGGCGACGGCTGCCGTCGCGCCGCCGAGACTGATGACGCCGTTAGCGCGGGCCTCGTCCGGCGGGAAGCCGCCCATCCACTCGTGGAAGACGGTCGTGACGGTCACCTCGTCGCGGAGGTACTCGTTACCGAGCTTCCGCAGGGCGCGCAGCGCCGCCACGTCCTGCACGAGGTTTCCGACCTGCCCGTAGCCCAGCGTGAGCGACCGGACGCCCTGTGTCGCAGCAAGCTCGCCTTCGACGAGCATCACCGCGATGGCGATGCTCGGTGGGACGAGCGTGCCCGTCAGCGGGCCGAACGGTTCGCGGTTGATTGTCACGCCACGCTCGGTGTAGGCCCCACAGAGCCGGTCGACGAACTGCCAGTGCTCGATAGTCGTCGCGAGGTCGTGCCGCTTCGTGTACGGAATGTTGTATGAAATCGGCCCGCCCTCGAAGCTCTGGAAGCCGCCGGCAAGCGTGACCATCGCCAGTAGCCGGGCGTCAGGCGTGCCGTGCCGGACCTCGACCGGTGCGTCGAGCGCCCGGATGAGCCGCCGGCAGTCTTCGACGCCGTGGTTCACCGCGGGGAAGCCGTTCAGTTCGTTCTCGTCGCTGCCGCGGGAGGCGGCCAGTCCCTCCTCAGCCTTCTCGTACTCGTTGTCGCGCGTGTACGAGTCGATGGTCGTCGGCAGGAGGTCCGCGCCGCCCTCGTCCTGCAGGTACCGCAGCAGGTCGATCTGCTCTTCGAGGCAGGGAACGCCCGCCCGCGGCTGGAGGAGCGGCTGGTCGGCCGACTCCAGCACTGTGGCGAACTGCTTTGAGGCAGGCAGCGACTCGTGGAAGGCGATAGCCTCCTCGAAGTCGACTTCCCGACCCGTGTGCCAGTTGTCCCTGAGTTCGTTTGCGATGCGCTGTAGCTGGTCGTCGCTGAGTCGCTCGTCAGTTGGCATAGTCACCCGTCAACCCTGATCTGCTCCGCCTCTGTTGTGGATAGCTGCAGGTCTTCGCGGAGCATCTCGATTGCCTCCTCCGGGTCCGTCTCCGCGTCGAAGACGCGGTCGAAACCCATCTGTCGGAAGGTCGCCTGCGTCTCCTCGAAGTCGGACTGTCCGACAGCAAGGTTCCCACCGACGTACGTGAGTACGTCGAGCCCGGCGTCGTCGAGCTCGTCGTGAAGCCCCTCACAGTCCTGACGGGCGTGCCCGTACAGGGAGGATACCAGTACTGCCTCGGCGTCGTGAGATTTCGCGGCGGAGACGAACTCGTCCTGTGACGTCTGGACGCCGAGGTTGATGACCTCGAAGCCAGCGGCCGAGAGCGCCTGCTCTAGAATCGTGATGCCGACGACGTGCGCGTCGGAGCCAATCACGCCGAGGATAACGGTCCGGGGCATGTACTACCCCGTCATCGGCGGGTAGTGATAAACCTAATGGTCTTTCATGATAATATGGCCTTAAGGAATTTATAACGGACATTCAAGAAGGTTTATGCGGCCGCCCCGTCGTGGTTTTCCCATGGGTGCGCTTGACGACTTGCGTGTGCTCGACCTGACACAGGTCCTCGCCGGACCGTACTGTACGATGTTGCTCGCAGACATGGGCGCGGACGTGGTAAAGGTCGAACGCCCCGGCGGCGACCTCATCAGGTCGAACCCGCCGTTCGTGAGCGAC
This sequence comes from Haloarcula sp. CBA1122, assembly GCF_009741785.1. NCBI lineage: Archaea > Methanobacteriati > Methanobacteriota > Halobacteria > Halobacteriales > Haloarculaceae > Haloarcula > Haloarcula sp. CBA1122. The sequence continues at coordinate 3,021 of NZ_WPCB01000005.1, read as the reverse complement.
GGTGACGAAGAAGCCTACGGCGGCTACTTCCAGAGCGTCAACCGCGGGAAACGCTCGCTCGAACTCGATCTGGGGACCGATGAAGATCGCGAGGCGTTCCTTTCGCTCGTTGAGCGCGCAGACGTGGTGGTCGAGAACTTCAAGGCTGGCACGATGGAGAAGTTCGACTGCGGCTACGAGACGCTGCGGGAACACAACCCGGACCTCATCTACTCCTCCATCCGGGGCTTTGGCGACCCGCGGACGGGCGAAACCCACCGGCAGGGCCAGCCCTCGTTCGACCTCATCGCGCAGGCGCTGGGCGGGGTCATGGAAATCACGGGGCAGTCGGACGGCCCGCCGACGAAGGTCGGCCCCGGCGTCGGCGACCTCTTCACTGCCGTGCTGAACGCCGTCGGTATCCTCGCGGCCGTGCATCACCGCGAACGCACTGGCGAGGGGCAGTACGTCGATACGGCGATGTACGACTCGATGGTGTCGCTGTGTGAGCGAACGGTGTACCAGTACTCCTGTGACGGCGAGTCGCCGACCCGGCAGGGGAACTCTCACCCGACGCTGTTCCCGTACGACTCCTTCGAGGCCGCCGACGGCCACGTCGTCATCGCGGCGTTTGCCGACGGCCACTGGGAGACGCTGTGCGAGGCGATGGAGCGTCCAGACCTCGCCGCGGACTACCCCGACGCCGGCAGTCGGATCGCGAACCGCGAGTCCCTGCGCCGCGAAATCGCCGACTGGACGGCTACCATCGACTCGGAGACGCTCCTCGACCTGCTCGAAGGGCGCGTGCCGGCCGCGCCGGTCCAGAACACCGCCGACATCTTCGACGACCCCCACATCCACGACCGGGAGATGCTCACCGATGTCGACCAGCCCGGCGCCGACGAACAGATAACCATCGCCGGCAGTCCGATAAAGATGACCGAAACCATGCCCTCGCCCGGTGGTCGCGCGCCGCTGCTAGACGAGCACAGGGCGGAACTGCTTGACGAGGCCGGGGTCGGTACGGGCACCAATCGCGTCGAAAGCGACGACTGATCGCCAACTGCCGGCAATTTTCACCACATCAGGGCAGGACCATTATCTATCATGAGCCGTAGAATAGGCTATGGTCGAAGTTCCAGATGCACTCAGTACATTGTTCAGTGCGCGAGTAGAGACTGACGGGGACCGATATATTGTCGAGATTCCGAAAAGCGAAGTGTCCCACGGCGCGATTTCGCCGGGCGAGACTTACCGCGTCGGTCTGCTATCACAGGTCGATGCCGGTTCGTCGGCGCCAGCCCAGCCACAGACGCCCACACAGGATACCGACCCGGAGCGAGCCGACACCGGCGTCCCGCAACCACCGGTCGACGAGGGCGAGATCCGAAACGTCACCATCGAATCGCTGGGCGACCAGGGCGACGGCATCGCCAAGGTCGAGCGGGGCTACGTCGTCATCGTCCCCGACGGCGAACCGGGCGACTCGCCGACCGTCGAGATCGAGACCGTACAGGAGAACGTGGCGTTTGCGAGCGTCGTCGACAACGACGGACGGACCGTATAGCGGAACAGTTCCGTTTTCAGCGGCCCAGTGACCGCCGGTCTGGCAGTCCTTACAGGGCCGGAACAAACAGTCACAGCGGGTCGCTCGGCCGACGTGCCCCTACTTGAATGGAATCTGTCGGACGCGGTAGAGGTCGAAGAACGACTAGTAATCACAGCATCACAAACGTTTATATGATTTAAATCCGGTATTTAAAACACTATATGGTCGACCCAAAAGAGAGCATTGACATCGAAAATGTCGTTGCTTCGACCGGTATCGGACAAGAACTCGACCTTGAGAGCGTCGCGATGGACCTGGAGGGGGCCGACTACGACCCCGAGCAGTTCCCGGGCCTCGTCTATCGGACACAGGACCCCAAATCCGCCGCGCTCATCTTCCGGTCGGGCAAGATCGTCTGCACGGGTGCGAAATCCACGGACGACGTCCACCAGAGCCTGCGTATCGTCTTCGACAAACTCCGCGACCTGAACATCCAGGTCGACGACGACCCCGAAATCGTCGTCCAGAACATCGTCAGTTCCGCGGACCTCGGGAGTTCGCTCAACCTCAACGCCATCGCAATCGGCCTCGGCCTCGAGAACATCGAGTACGAGCCGGAGCAGTTCCCGGGCCTCGTCTACCGACTGGACGAGCCCGACGTGGTCGCGCTGCTGTTCGGTTCGGGGAAGCTCGTCGTCACCGGCGGGAAGCGAAAGGAGGACGCGGAGGAAGCCGTCGACACTATCGTCGAGCGACTCAGCGATCTCGGCCTGCTGGACTAACGGCTCGGTGCTAGTGACTGGGCGGCGGTCAGTCACTGCCCGTTTTTCCGTTCATTGCGGTCTCGACACTGTTCACACAGAGCGGGAGCGACGGCGATGGACTCGAACCCCGCGGTTCAAATACCGGGACGACTAATCCCGGCCCAATGGCAGACCCCGCCTCGACGGGTACGGAGTCCTGGCGCACGTACTTCGGCTTCGACGAGCCATACGAGAACCAGGCTGACGCCGTCGAACGAGCCATCGAGGCGGGCAAGCGCGCGGCTTTCTCGCGATGGAGGGGCCCTGCGGGACCGGCAAGACGATGGCCGCGCTCACCGCCGGCGCGACGCTGGTCCGCGATACGGATTTGTACGAACGGATGGTCGTCGTCACCCCGGTCAAACAGCAGCTCCAGCAGTTCGTCGACGACCTTCGGACGCTCAACGCTGGAATAGAGGAGCCCTTCGACGGTATCTCGCTGGTCGGCAAGCGCGACCTCTGCCCGTACGGTCGTGAAGGGCAGTTCCCCGACGACGTGAGCACGCACGACCGCTGTGAGGACCTCAGGGAGGCGACGGCGCGGCTGGTCGAGGACGGCGGGCGCTCGGACGGCGCAGCCGTCGCGGACGCCGCAATCGCCGGTGAGGCCGACGACGACCAGTGGTGGGACCCGCGGAAGGGCCAGGACCTCGCCGCGGTCGCGCGTCCCGACGCCGCCGACCAGGCGAC